>JAZODZ010000429.1:0-15264 GCA_045597285.1 Myxococcota bacterium | reverse complement strand
TATAATTATAACACACAATATGCTGGAGAGTTGCTCAGATAAAACTGTTATTTCTACCTTGATAATATCTTCAATATAGTATAATATCAGGATTTGGCACATTTATATGTGCAATATATGATGTGAAGGAATAATTAATTTCTGTGTAGCTGATGGAATGAAGAAAAGCGCAATGTTCTTGGGGATTTTAGTGGCGAGTTTTGTCATTGGGTGTAACGATGAATCCGACGTCTATAATGTAAAACCCGAAGTCATTGGACAGTCTCAGCTCTGTGAAGTCGAAGGACAGGTGAGATGTGGTTCTGAGTGCATTGACCCGAAGACTAATCCGAAGTATTGCGGCGCGGATCAGAATTGCAAGTTTTTTACGACGTGTGATGCCAGTACGCAGAAATGTAGTGATGCGAAATGTATAGCCAAAAATGATACGCCTCCTCAGAAAGAACCCGATGTAGAACAGCCCATAAGCTGCAACACTGGGGAACATGAATACAATAAAATCTGTGAACCAGATAGTGTGGAACACTGCGGCTCGCATGACAAATCATGTTCGCAAGCTGTTAATGGCTGGGCGGATGGTAAATGCGAATTGGCGCAGTGCAAGTTGGAAAAGTGCCAGATTGGTATGCATCCGAATGAGAATAGTTGCGAAGTGGATACAATCGAACACTGCGGAAATGTTGAAAATAACTGTACCAATACTATTGAAGGTTGGAAAAATGGCGAGTGTTCGGGAGGCGTATGCATTGTAACGGAATGTGTGGATGGCTATCACTTAACAGATATAAAAAAATGTGAAATTGATAAGCCAGTTTGCGAAATTAAAGGCCAGGTAAAATGCGCCGGAGAATGTATCGATCCATTGACAAGTCAAGCCTATTGCGGGGCAGATGAAAATTGCGATAATTATATACCGTGTGTGGATAATCAAATGTGCAAAAACGGAAAATGTGAGCTCAATGTGAGTGCTGATACACCTAGTTTTGCTACCAATGATGGTATTCCAAATGGCATAACAATTAGATTGATCAATAAATCGGGAAAAGATATCTGCTTTTCAGGGAAGTTAAAGCCATATATTAAAAAGGATGGTCCCCAGAACGCATGGAAAAGTGACGGTTCATTGGCTGGAACAACCCAGGAATTAGAATGCCATTTGGCACCTCCGGCTAATGTTGCCGATGGTTGGCCCCACTGGAGTGTGAACAGTTTCACGCTTACAGCCGATGCGTTTGAAGAATATAATTTTACTGAGTTCACGGAATACCGGGGCAATGGCAGTTTTGTGCAAACAGTCAAAGTGCCAATGGATACCTATGCGAATGGCGAGTGGTACTTTATTGCAGATGATAATCCATCATTTGTTGGATCGGGCGGCAAAGGCGGTGTTGCTGCTATCAAGCTCGGTTTTGCGGCCAAAAAAGAGGATGGGACGCGTGGGGATAATGCCTTCCTGCTTCATGTCAGGCCCGTTAAACCTGGTGATTCCAAACTCGAAAAAGGCAAGACTTACAACTTTGTCATTTACGAAGCTGTTACTGATAGCAAGTATTGGTATTGTGATTGATATTAATCGCTCGCTTTGTGACGAGCGTACCACATCACTACAGCTCGCCTCACGCCCGCTATCGCTTTCCGATACCCGGCCGTTTATATATATTGAACGCTCGCTTTGTGACGTGCTACGCACGTCACTACAGCTCGCCTGACGCCCGCTATCGCTTTGCGATACGCGGGCGTTTATATATTTGCATGACGTGACAGATGTTTAATCAGTGTGATGATTCGTTGTTTTCAGATTCAAGATTGGATTTCATTTCATCTACAAACTCATCTCGATTCTTAATGAGCTGCTCTAATTCCTCAACTGGCCTCATGGTTAAGCCCATTGTAGCTGGAGTATATAATTGAATGTCGGTTTCGGTCAGTTCGGTTTCGGATGATTCGCATGTTTGCATCACATCCGTTGGATTGCTGGGCTCAGGTCGATTGCAGGCAACGTTACAAGTCATGACCATGGATGTTGCATAAGCAATCATGGCAATCTTGGACAAACGCTTGCTCAGAGTTAATGGTTTGCGAGAACGATAGATATGATGAATATTAAAAGAATGCGGCGTTGGTTCACCAATTCTGATGATATCTTTGGGCAGAATGCGCATAGGATGGACTGAATTGAGCACATATTTGCGTTCAGAGCGTTCGATAGAAATGTGTGTATTGCCAATACACTTCATCATCAGTTCATCGTGGTCGTTGATATAGATCTGTGCATCCGCCTGCTCGCCCCAAATTATGCCTTCAGAACTAAAACCGAGGCCAATTTCATTAGAAGCCAGAGGCAAACATTGAATTTCTGGTTGTTCATCGTAAGAAACTGAAATGAAATGCTACTTTGGCATAGTTTACCTCACTATATTTTGCAGAATGTGAATTGAGAGCTGTTATTCGAGAATTTTAACTAATGATTGGGATGATTTATGATAGTGATCATAACAAATAAACGTCGCGTATCGCAGATAGCGGCGTTGCGCCCGGCGTATCGGCGCAGCCGATAGCCGGACGAGCGAGCTGTATGGGCGTGAAGTCGCCCATAAGCGAGTGCCTATGCGTCGGCAAAGACTTTACCGTCGTCGAGGGTGATCTGCAACTTTGTATATTCACAATGAAAATCATGCTCCAGGCGATCGAGATAGCGAGCGCTTTCCCATTTACACATGGGAAGATCGTGGAGAAGGTAGTTACCGCAGGCCTCCGGGCGAGTGGCGGGAACTTCATTCTGTGCAAGTATCCACTTGAGGCACTCCATCGTCAGTTGCCGCATATCTTCCACAGTATATTTTCCGATCATGATAATATACATCCCCGTGAGGCATCCCATCGGGCCGACATACACGACATCGTCTTTCGCTCTCGAATTGCGAAACCACGTGGCCATAAGGTGCTCCAGGCTATGCATGGCAGAGGGGGCTACCGCTGGTTCTTTGTTTGGCTCGGTGATGCGCAGGTCATACGTCGTAAACCCCTTATCCTCGCGTGAAACATAGATGCCAGGCTTTAGATGTGTGTGATCAATCGTAAAACTTTGTATTACTTCCATGGTGTTCCTGATTAATGCTTTGATGGATACAAAATATATCCCTTGTTTGTAAAACGCACTCAAGTTGTTTGGATATGACATGAAAAACGGAGAATTAATCCGTTTTCTGTCACATCCAAACTGTGAAATATTAAACCATATTTGTTCAAATAGCTATCGTGAAATCAGGCTCGTTCAAATCTCCTGTCAATGCGAATGGCTATCGCTCGGAGAATGTAATCAAGCATGACGGAAATTGAATTTTCCGTCATTGCGCACGAAGCATCTTGTTACGATTCCCCTTTGGACATTCGAATAGTGACGTTGTTATAGACGGATTTTGCATAGGCAGAGTCAGTCTGTGTTTCAAGACTCACTTCCACTGTGACTTTTCGCCCATTTTCAATATCCTTTTTAAACTCCAATTTATGAATTTGTCGATTACCCTCTGTGATTTCCTCATTACTGGCTTCGATAAAGTTTGCAGATTTGAGTTCCTGGATGTAATCCATCGACTTTGGAAAATTCTTATAATTAAATGTAATAGTACCGCTATCATCTATGCGGGAGATATATTTGTATGCTTTGTGATAATAAATGTCCCTGGGATATGGAATAGTACTATCGGGAAGACCGTGATAGAATCCAGCGACATCATCGGGATCGACTGGTTTAATGCGTCCCTTTGTCATATTGATGCACATCTGCTTATTTTTGCGTTCAAATTTATCATTGAGATTCCAGATGTAACATTCCGGTTCAATGGCTACTGACAGGAACGAGCCATCTTCGAGTTTTCGGACATAAACAGGATAATTTGTATCTTTTTTAAACCCAGCCAATTGTAAGCGTTTTTCATAATTGGGAATCAGGTCTTTAATAAAGTAATTTTTCATATTATCAATAGCTTCTTTAGAAAATCCGGCTTTCTCAGAAGCTATTTCATCTTTTTCGGTGATTATCTTTCTTTCGTATATATATGTCATAATTTTTTCTGGCACACTTTCAATTTCTAGTGTTTTATCCGTCTTGATACCAAAATGTGCAATAGGATAAGGAATTCGTTTATCAAGGATATTCGTATAATATCCATCGCGATCGAAAGAACGCCCCAGCATGATCTGCAGGTGCGGCTTTTCGTTCTCTCGTCCTTCCTCTTCGGGGTATGCGGCAATGGCCCTCGCGACGCGAACCGTGTTCCAACTGAACTTTTTAAAGAAATATCCACCTTCCTCGAAGAACTCATTTTTCTTGAGTAGCGCTTCGTAGGCATCCACAGCATTTACGGCTGGAACAGAAGTATCCAGGTCACATTTAAGCCACTCGCCACTTTCCGTACAATGAAAGTTTTTAAAGGGAATGGTTTTATCCTTGTAGGTAGGAACGGGGAAATATCCATCAGCCGGTGCAGGCCAGTAGTCGGATTTAAGTTCGGGAGGTTCCGGGGACGGCTCTGGTGTTGGCCAGTTCTCATCGGATTCCGGGGATGTTTTGGAATTCTCTTCCTTTGAAGGCTGTTCACCTTCGTTGCCAGCCGTGTCTGGAGAGTTTTCAATGGCGACCGTATCGGATGCAGAGCCTTCCTGCACTGTATCCGTTTTTGGATTTGAGCACGATGATATGATCAGTGTAGCACCTATTAGCAGGGGTATTGTCCTCATTCCGTTCCTCCTCACTTTGGAATTTTAAATAATCTGTACATTCGCAATTGTTTTCATGTGGTTGAAAAGACCAACAGAAACTCAATTCGTCCGATACTCCCTTTATAGTATGCCTCAAACAATAATAGCTTTCAAGAATTAATGGATGCACGTGCGTTTGGATTGTATTAACTCCGTAATAAATAATTTGTCAAGCGCAGACAGGCGATAACCTTTTCGATAGATAAGAACGTCTTTATATATTCTATCGTTATCTTCACATTTGCGTTCAACGAGATGATACCTTTCCTTCATATTGGATGGGACGGGGGAAACCCACATAAATGTATTTGGATTCATTTCGAGAACAGAGAATTGGCTGCCGCGCTCAAATACATAGATCTTGCGTTGTGTTTCGGTAATATTTTCAGCTTTGCGGACCGATACGATTGGAACGGATGGTACAAACGGATCTGCATGAAGTATTTCAATATAGGATGATAAATCGTTCAGATATATTTCGTGAAGTTGGTTGAGGGGATTGTCGATGTTCATGAGCAAAACGTATTGAAACTCTGTAATCAGTTCTGTGGCCAGTTCTTTTTCTGAAAGAAGGCGCATAAACTGGGATTCGTACTGCTTGGCGTATCGGATAATGCCTAGATGATAGTTGTTTTGCAATATATTGTTGATGGCATTTTGAGAATTGGTTTCATTGTAATAGATCTCAAACTGTTCATCGGCGACTTTTGCCGAAAACCGCGCAAATGCATCGGCAATGTAGCTGCCCCTCGGCACAGAAATCGAAAAGCGATTGAGCGTAACCGAGGATGATTTATATAAATTTTCGACCGTCTGAACCTGTGTGAGTATTGCATTGGCATACTGAATAAACGTCTCGCCATCCGGTGTCAGTTCCATGCCGTGCGATGTCCGTTCAAAAATCGTGATGCCCAGTTCTGCCTCGAGGGATTTTATCGAACGGCTCAGGTTGGGTTGTGCGATGCGCAGGTTGTCTCCGGCTTTGCTAATCGAACCGGTTTTGGCGATCTCCACCGCGTATTTCATGTGAATGATGTTCAAATCTGCTCCTTTTCGATTATGCATTGATTAACGCCGCGTATCGCAGATAGCGGCGGCGAGCCGTATGCGCAACGCGCATAGGCGAGCCAGCGTGGCGTATGCCGCAGGCATAGCCACGCCCAATGATGCCGGGGCGTTTCATGGGACGCCCCGGGCGAGCCGTATGTGCAACGCGCATAGGCCGCCTCCAAAAAATGTATGCAATATCACAAAGGATATAGTTGGTATAACCATTTTTAATCCAGTTTAAAGGAAATTGCGCAAAATCGCCAAAATTTGGAAAAATGCGCTGGAACGGAAATTTCTCATGTTTTGCGCACAAATGCGAATGGCAAAAAATCAGGTGCTTACGATGGTATATCAAATTTGATATATGTGTTATTCAAAGATTATCATTTTCATTGCGCGAAATAGATACTAATACACGTGTCGGCTCAGATGAATGGGGGATTGAGCCACGGCATAACTCGATTTACAGGAGAGACGAATGAACTACGAAATCGTGGATGGCGTTGACAAGCTCGAAGCGGCCATTGGCCGTGTCAGAAAAGCGCAGCAGCGTTTTGCCTCCTTCACGCAGGAGCAGGTCGATAAAATATTTCTGGCTGCCGCCACGGCTGCCAATCAGGCTCGCATTCCGCTCGCACAGCTCGCGGTTGAAGAAACCGGCATGGGTGTGGTCGAAGACAAAGTCATCAAGAATCACTTTGCTTCTGAATATATTTACAATGCATACAGAAATGCCAAAACATGTGGTGTCATTGAAGAAGACAAGGCTTACGGCATTCAGAAAGTCGCCGAGCCTATTGGTATCATTGCGGCCGTCATTCCGACGACAAATCCAACATCTACGGCGATTTTTAAAACATTAATCGCCCTCAAGACGCGCAATGGCATCATTATTAGCCCGCATCCCAGGGCCAAAAAATGCACGATTGCGGCGGCCAAAATCGTTCTCGAAGCCGCAGTAAAAGCCGGTGCGCCCGAAGATATCATTGCATGGATCGATGTGCCATCCCTTGAAATGACGAACACCGTGATGAAAGATGCCGATATCATCCTGGCAACGGGCGGCCCGGGCATGGTCAAAGCTGCATATTCTAGTGGAAAACCCGCGCTCGGCGTCGGTGCCGGTAACACCCCCGCCATTATCGACGAGACCGCCAATATCATCCTCGCCGTCAATTCCGTGATTCATTCAAAGACGTTTGATAACGGCATGATTTGCGCATCGGAACAGTCCGTTATTGTTCATAAAAATGTATATGATCAGGTCAAACATGAATTTGCACGCCGCGGATGCTATTTCCTGAATCCGGATGAGACCGAAAAAGTTCGCAAGACTATCCTTATCAACGGCGCGTTGAATGCGAAGATTGTCGGCCAGAAAGCCGCCAAAATTGCCGCGCTCGCCAATGTCAATGTTCCCGAAGGTACCAAGATTTTAATTGGCGAGGTTGAAAGTGTAGAGCTTTCTGAAGAGTTTGCACATGAAAAGCTGTCGCCGGTGCTCGCAATGTACAAGGCTGAAGATATTCAGGACGCGTTTGCAAAAGCTGAGCATCTCATTGCGGATGGCGGTTATGGGCACACTTCGTCGATTTATCTCGATGAAGTATCGCAGAGAGATAAAATTGCTGAATTCGCCGCCAGAATGAAGACATGCCGTATCATCGTCAATACGCCGGCTTCGCATGGTGGTATCGGTGATTTATATAATTTCAAACTGTTGCCGTCGCTGACACTGGGCTGTGGTTCGTGGGGCGGAAACAGCGTTTCTGAAAATGTCGGCATTAAACATCTGCTCAATATCAAAACCGTCGCCGAAAGGAGAGAGAATATGCTCTGGTTCCGTGCCCCAGAAAAAGTATATATTAAAAAAGGCTGTCTGCCTGTGGCCCTGACCGAGCTTCGCGACGTGATGGGCAAGAAAAAGGCGTTCATTGTGACCGACAGCTTTTTATATAATAACGGTTATACAAAACCGATCACAGACAAACTTAACGAACTCGGCATTCAATATACGACATTCTTTGATGTCGAGCCTGATCCCACGCTTGCCAGTGCCCGTTCTGGTGCGGCCCAGATGGCGCTGTTCCAGCCCGATGTTATTATCGCGCTCGGTGGCGGTTCCGCGATGGATGCGGCCAAAATTATGTGGGTATTATATGAACACCCCGAAGCCGATTTCATGGATATGGCCATGCGTTTCAGCGATATCCGTAAGAGAATATATACATTCCCGCACATGGGTGACAAGGCATATTTCATTGCAATTCCGACGTCGGCAGGTACGGGTTCCGAAGTTACGCCGTTTGCCGTCATCACGGATGAAACCAAGCATATCAAATACCCGTTGGCCGATTACGAGCTGATGCCAGATATGGCCATTATTGATGCCGATTTCCACATGACGGCGCCCAAGGGGCTGACCGCAGCGTCCGGTATTGACGCCGTGACCCATGCCCTCGAAGCATACGCCTCGATGCTCGCCACGGATTATACAGACGGCCTTGCACTGCGTGCGCTCAAAGTTATATTTGAATATCTTCCGCGTGCATATAATAATGGTGCGAATGATCCCGTTGCCCGCGAAAAAATGGCCAATGCCGCAACCATGGCCGGTATGGCGTTTGCGAATGCATTTCTCGGCGTCTGCCACTCGATGGCGCACAAACTCGGCGCTTTCCATCACATCGCCCACGGCGTTGCCAATGCACTCATGATTTGCGAGGTTCTGCGCTTTAACGCAGCCGAAGTTCCTTCAAAAATGGGGACGTTTTCGCAGTATGATCATCCGCACACACTCGCCAGATATGCTGAAATTGCCGATTATCTCGGCCTCGGTGGAAATTCCGACAAGGAAAAACTCGACAACCTCATTAAGGCAATCGAGGAGCTCAAGGTTAAAGTCGGCATTAAACCGACTATCCGCGATTACGTTCCCGATGAAGCTGATTTCCTCGCTCGCCTCGACGAAATGTGCGTCATGGCTTTCGACGATCAGTGTACTGGTGCCAATCCCCGTTATCCGTTGATCAGCGAAATCAAACAAATGTTCCTCAACGCCTATTATGGCAAAACATTTGTAGAAACAGAAACGCCAAACGCCGGCTAATTCACCGTATTGAGCACTGTAAAAACTATCTATAAGGAGAAAATATGGTAGCACTTGATAGAATGATTGCTGTTCGCAATCGTAAAACTGTTTATCGGGACGGGGATAAATGTATTAAGGTGTTTGACGAAACATATTCAAAGGCCGATATCCTGAATGAAGCGCTTAACCAGGCGCGTGTTGAAAACATTGGCCTGAATGTCCCCAAAATCCTTGAAGTCGCCATGATTGATGGCAAATGGGCTATCGTTTCGGATTATATTCCCGGTAAAACTTTAGAAGAATTGATGAAGAAAGAGCCTGAAAATAAACAGGCTTATTTGGAGCAGTTCGTCGATATACAAATACAAATTCTTTCAAAAAAATGCCCGCTTCTCAACCGCATTAAAGAGAAGATGAATCGCAAAATTAGCATGGCAGATATCGATGCCACTACGCGCTATGAACTTCACACGCGCCTCAACGGTATGCCCAATGCTGATCAGGTTTGTCACGGCGATTTTGATCCTTCCAATGTCATTATATCAGAAAATGGCCCATATATTATTGACTGGGCACATGTGACGCAGGGCAATCCCGAGGCCGATGCAGCAAGGACTTATCTTCGTTTCTGGTTGTCGGGCAATATTCAGGGCGCCGAAAATTATCTCGATACGTTCTGCAAAAAATCATCCTTCGAAAAACAGATGATTCAACGCTGGATGCCTATCGTTGCGACGTCACAATCCGTCAAAAGCAAGCCGACAGAACGGGAATTCCTGCTTTCGTGGGCGAATGTCGTTGAATATCAATGATATAATCATCATTGTCATGGTTGTTTTTTGTTGGGCATGACTGTTTCACACGTCATGCCCTGCGACCTATGGCAAGCCATACGGTCGCAGGCTGTGTCTATTGCCTGCGGCAATACGCCACAGCTTTGTCTTTGATTTCATAATTCCACATATAACAGGAGAATTGATATGAAGAAAGTTACAGTCTGCATTGGATCCTCATGCCATCTGAAAGGTTCACGCCAAGTCGTCGAGATGTTTCAGTATTTCATCGCCCAGAACAAACTGGATGACAAAGTTGAACTCAATGGCACGTTTTGCATGGGAAATTGTCAGAAAGGCGTGTGTGTGACCGTGGATGACGAATTTTATTCGGTCACTCCCGATACGGTTAAAGACTTTTTCGACAAAGAAATTCTTGCCAAAGTATAATTATGCTGGATATTAAAGTTTGTGTTGGCAGTTCATGCCATATTAAAGGATCGCAGGCTATTGTACAGATGTTACAGGATGCCATTGCGGAAAATCATCTCGAAGACAAGATTACCCTTTCCGGCAGTTTCTGTACTGGAAATTGCAACCGGATTGGGGTGACTATCATTGTAGATGATACGACGTTTACCGGAATTACACCTGAAACATTCAATGAATTCTTCAGGATCAATGTGCTAAGCCGCGTTGCTCATTAGCGCTTAAATTATTACACATCATCACTTCTAAATATGGGGGACTGCTATGACAGATTGCCTGGCTTTAAAAAAGTCAAACTGTAAGAATTGTCACAAATGTATTCGTCATTGTCCGGTAAAGTCCATTCGTTTTTCCGGTGAACAGGCGCATATTGTCACGGATGAATGCATTCTATGTGGGCAGTGTTTTGTCGTCTGTCCTCAAAATGCCAAACAAGTTGTGGATGAGACTGAAAAAGTCAAGGTTCTGCTCAATTCCGGATCCCCTGTGATAGCAAGTGTTGCGCCCTCGTTTATTGCCAATTACGATGGTGTCGGTATTGAGGTTTTGCGCGAAGCCATGAAAAAACTTGGCTTTTATGATGTCGAAGAAACCGCCATCGGCGCAACCATTGTCAAGACTGAATATGAGCGGCTTCTTCGTGAGGAACACCGTGACATACTGATTTCTTCATGTTGCCATTCGGTCAATCTGTTAATTCAAAAATATTTTAAATCACTTTTGCCGTATCTTGCGGATGTCGTATCTCCCATGCAGGCGCACTGCCGCGATATCCGCCGGCGTTATCCCGATGCCAAGACGGTCTTTATCGGGCCGTGTATCGCAAAGAAAGATGAGGCGGATCATTATGCCGGAATCGTCGATGCCGTTCTGACTTTTGACGAACTCACGGCATGGTTTAATTCCAGGAATATTGTTCTTACGCGGACTGCCGAATCCAACGAAGAAAGCCGCGCCCGATTTTTCCCGACGACGGGCGGTATTCTTAAAACTATGAATCTGGATATGCCGGATTATACTTATCTGGCAGTCGACGGAACGGAGCAATGTATCGAGGCTTTGCGCGATATTGAGCGCGGTGGTCTTAAAAAATGCTTTATCGAGATGTCGGCTTGCAAGGGAAGCTGCATCGGCGGTCCCGTCATGGAAAAGGCCCACCGTTCGCCGATTCGCGATTACGTGTCAGTCGAACATTATGCTGGCAAGCGAGATTTTAAGGTTGTTCAGCCACCATTGTCGATGATCAAAAAAGGGTTTTCGACAATTCAGCACGACAAACCGATGCCCACAGAGGAGGAAATCAAGGCGATCCTTCATAAGATGAATAAGTTCAGGCCGATGGACGAGTTAAACTGTGGGACTTGCGGTTATAATACTTGCCGCGAAAAGGCGATTGCCGTGTACCAGGGGAAAGCGGAGATCACCATGTGTCTGCCGTTCTTGAAGGAACAAGCGGAACGGTTTTCGGATACTATTTTTAAGAATACGCCGAATGGGCTTGTCGTGGTCAATGACAAACTCGAAGTTCAGCAGATCAATCCGGCGGCACAAAATATTCTCAATATTCGCCAGGCTTCTGATGTATTGGGGGCACCTGTTGTAAGAATTCTGGATCCTTCAGACTTTGTCAGTGTTCTTGACACATACAGAGGAATTTATAATCAAAGAAAATTCCTGGCAGAATATCAGCGATATGTCGATCAGACGATCGTATATGATAAGGAATGTCATTTGATCGTCTGCATTATGCGTGATGTGACGGCGGAACAAAGAGCGCAGGATGAAAAAGAGGAATTGAGCCGGAATACCATCGAAGTGGCAGACAAAGTTGTCGATAAGCAGATGCGGGTTGTACAGGATATTGCGTCTCTGCTTGGTGAAACTGTTGCCGAAACAAAGATTGCTCTCTCCAAACTTAAGGAGTCCATTAAACAATGAACGACTTATGTGTAGATATTGGTTATCGTTCTCTTAATCATGTTGGCGAGCAACTGTGTGGTGATCACATTGACATCATCGAGCAGAATGAAAATTCAACGGTAATCGTTCTCGCCGATGGTTTGGGCAGTGGTGTGAAGGCTTGTATTCTATCCACGCTGACATCAAAAATTATTTCGACAATGGTTGCGGAAGGATTGTCGGTTGAGGATTGTGTCGAGACGATTGCAGCAACTTTGCCCGTTTGTGCCGTCCGTGGTGTGGCATATTCTACCTTTACGATTATGCATATCATCAAGAATGAGACGGCAGAAATTATACAATACGACAACCCGAATGTCATTATGCTGCAGGATTGCCTGAATTATAAATATCCCATCACTGAAATGACGATTGGGGATAAGAAAATATTACGTTCAGTCATTCGCTTGAAAGAAGATGATATATTTATTCTCATGAGTGATGGCTGTGTGCATGCGGGAATTGGGCGTGCCAACAATTTTGGCTGGAAGCTGGAAGAAATAGCAAATTATATGCAGACATTTGCTCATGTGGGCTATACGGCCAAAATGCTTGCAACGATTCTGATAGATGAATGTAATAAATATTATGGTGGCAAACCTGGGGATGACACGACGGCCTGTGTTTGCAGAGTGCGCAAGCGCGTTCCGATGAATATGTTGTTTGGTCCGCCCTCGAATCGGGATGATTGCAATCGCATGATGGCACTATTTTTTGGCAAAGAAGGAAAACACATCATCTGTGGCGGCACGACATCATCTATTGCTGCAAACTATTTGGGTAAAAGAGTTATGGCGAGCCTGAACTTTGACAATTCGGGTATGCCGCCAATTGCCGAAATAGAAGGCGTAGATCTCGTGACAGAAGGGGTTATCACGGTCAATAAAGTTGTGGAATACGCCAAAGACCACCTGGGGCAGAACGAGCTTTATGATACGTGGAGCCGTGGGCGAGATGGAGCGTCCAGGATTTGTCAGCTTTTGTTTGAAGAAGCGACAGACATCAATTTTTACGTCGGACGTGCTATCAATCCGGCACATCAAAATCCTGAGTTGCCTATTACGTTCAGTATTAAAATGGCGATCGTCGAGGATTTGGCCAAATGCTTAAAGCAGATGGGGAAACGAATTAAGGTGAGTTATTTTTAAGGATATAAGAAAATGTGCGGCGTATTCGCAGAATAGCCGCACAGCGCAAGCGTATGGCGCAAGCCAAAGCGGCGCCTTTTAGCATAAAAGGAGCATTATCATGCGAGTATTTGATACAAAAGTTCAGCATTTAAAATATAAAGTTTTGCGCGAAGTTGCTCGTCAGGCATGGGCTGGGACGCTGTTGCAGAATATGCTCGATATTCCGAAGATAATCGTGCCGGGTAAAGTACCGACGATGCGTTGTTGTGTGTATAAAGAACGCGCCATTCTTGCAGAACGAGTCAAGATAGCGATCGGCGGTAATGCTGCAAATCCAAATATTATTGAAGTTATTGATATTGCGTGTGATGAATGCCCGGCAGCTGGTTATTCTGTCACGGATTCATGTCGTGGTTGCCTTGCTCATCGATGTGAAGATGTGTGCAAACGCGGCGCAATTTCTTTCGACCATAATTATGTTGCACATATTGATAAGACTAAATGTGTAGAATGTGGACAGTGTGCAAAAGTATGTCCTTATACTGCTATCGTCAACCGCAAAAGACCATGTCAGAATGCGTGCAAAATTAAGGCGATCGCGATTCGCGATGATGGTGCAGCTGAAATTGATAACAGCAAGTGCATTTCATGTGGTGCCTGTGTATATCAATGCCCATTTGGTGCGATAATGGATAAATCATTCATTATCAATGTCATTGATATGATACAAAAAAGCCAAAATAATACAAATTATAAAGTTTATGCTGTGATTGCACCGTCCATTTCGAGCCAATTTTCGTATGCAAAATTGGGACAGGTCGTGAGGGGGATTAAAGAATTAGGTTTTCATACCGTGATCGAAGCAGCGCTCGGTGCGGATATGGTTGCAGCTGCTGAATCTCGCGAACTCGCCGAAAAAGGATTTTTGACAAGTTCATGTTGCCCTGGATTTGTCGATTATATTAAAAAATCATTCCCGGCACTTGTACCGAATATTTCGCATAATCTGTCGCCGATGGCCACGCTTGCCAAATGGATCAAATCGCGTGAACCAAATTGTAAAATAGTATTTATAGGTCCATGCACTGCCAAAAAAGCCGAAGTTCAGCTTGAAAAAGTTAAGCCTTACGTCGATGCGGCAATTACTTTTGAAGAATTGCAGGCTCTAATCGATAGCAAAGATATTGATTTGACCAAACTGGAAGAGGACGTGTTGGACAATGCTTCGTATTTTGGGAGAATTTTTGCAAGAAGCGGCGGACTTTCGGACGCAGTGGCTCAGGCCCTCAAGGAACAGTCTATTGAATTTGACTTGAAACCATGTGCCTGTGATGGCATTGAGGAATGCAAGCTGGCACTTCTGAAGAAGAGCAAGAACCTGCTTGATGCGAACTTTATCGAAGGCATGGCGTGTGTTGGCGGATGTATCGGAGGGGCTGGTTGCCTTACGCATGGCGAAAAGAACAAGGCTCAGGTTGATAAATATGGTAGAGAAGCGATGGAAAAAACGATTTCATCAGCTATCAGTATTTTGAATATGTAGGCTTGATTGTTATCATAAGGCAAATGCTGACCAAAGTGGTTGGTATTTGCCTTTTTGTGTTTTTAAAGGAATTATGTGAAATATTATTAAGAACTTTCTATTTGGCTTATTCTTTATATCCTAGATTCTCGACAATTATGACGATGACCATCAAGTGATGGCACCAAAAGTGTGTTTATTTGCTGGTTATCGTTTTATTTGTTGACATTTCATCGTCATGTTTATAGTAATTGTCGTGTTTTTAAACATGACGAGGCTTGATATGTCAATCATTAAACAAACAGATAAGAAAACGGGAATCACATACGCATACGAAACGACCTATCTTTGGGATAAGGAGAAAAAGCAGTCTCGTGCAGTCAGAAAATGCATCGGGAAGGTTGATCCGCAATCAGGGGAAATTGTGCCTACATGTGGACGTGGCAAGAAGGGAGAATCGCTTCATTCCAAAACTCATGTTACTAAACC
>JAZODZ010000428.1:0-17284 GCA_045597285.1 Myxococcota bacterium | reverse complement strand
AGCCTCGTCATGTTTAAAAACACAACAATTACTATAAACATGACGATGAATTGTCAACAAAAAAAACGATAACCAGCAAATAAACACACTTTTGGTGCCATCACTTGATGGTCATCGTCATAATTGTCGAGAATCTAGGTTGTGACGCTGAGAATCACTGGATGCTAAGTGGCAATGAGTGCGTGTGTGACGAAGCCAAGGGGTATACCTACGAAAATGGTGAATGCAAGTTATGCGAAGGGACGGGCAAGACCATCCAGGGTAACGCCTGTACTTGTGACGCTGAGAATCATTGGGTGCTAAGTGGCAATGCGTGCGTGTGTGACGAGGGATATACCAACGAAAATGGTGAGTGCAAGTTGTGCGAAGGGACGGGCAAAATCATCCAGGGTAACGCCTGTACTTGTGACGCTGAGAATCACTGGGTGTTAAGTGGCAATGCGTGCGTGTGCGACGAAGCCAATCACTGGAAGTTAAACGGCAATGAGTGCGTGGAGTGTGACGGTGTCATTTTGAGCGGCAATTGCGTGAAAAAAGGCGACATCTTCAAATTTGGTGAGTATTTCCAATCGAATGATACAGAGAAAGAACCCATCGAATGGCGCATTCTGGATATCGATAGCGATAGACAAGCCCTCTTCCTGCTATCGGAGTACGTGTTAGACTCAGAGTCGTTTCACATCACGGGAGGAGGTGTTTCGTGGAAAGACAGCTCACTTCGCGAATGGCTGAATGGTGGTTTTATGAACACCGCCTTTTCCACAAACGAGCAAGCTGCAATTCTGGAAACACACCTCGAGAATCCGGATACAGGTACCGATGGAAGCGATGATACGAATGACAAGATCTTTCTTCTCAGCTTGTCCGACGTTTATGGTGAAGATTCGAATTACAAGGATGGCAAGTGGTATTTTGATAATAATGCAGATCGCAAAGCAATGGCGACGAAATATCTCGTAGTGAACAAAGGCGCTTATGCATCGTATGATGAAACATCATGTAATGAGACGAATTTTCAGGTAAATAAATGCTCGACCGCCTGGTGGCTTCGGTCAAAAGGCAAAGTCATGGCTGCCAGCGTGCGCATCGATGGCTCCATCGCCCTCATTATCTCGGGCAGCACCAATGTATCACCCCTCGGCATCCGTCCCGCCTTGTATGTGAGTACTGAACTATTACCTTAAAAGTAGGCTCTTTGATAAATGTTATAAAATCGCCCTAAAAGGGCGAAAGATTTCAGCCCGGGGTGAAGCGCGTAGCGCGTAACCCCGGTGGTCTAAGTGCGCCTGCGGAAATGAAGACAGTACACTAAAAAAGCGACGCATTTATATCATCGCTATCTACTGCCTACTGCCTATTGCCTTAACAAATAGACTACGTAATTCAGAAACCTCTATGATAGGCTTCTATCACTCCTTGACTTTCTGTTTTCCGAGGTCGGCCATATATTTGCTCGACATGCCGAACCCAATCGAAACGACGTGCCAGCTGTACGGATCGACCTGGTGGAACGTGTAATCCAGTCGGATGTGAATTTTGGATATATCGAAGCCGATACCGCCGCGAAGCCGAAGCTCCCAGGCCCAGTTGAAGGGGATATAGGGCGTCGTCTTTCGATCGCCGCCCCAGAACGACCAGCTGGGTTCTGCAAACAAATAGACGTACAACCCCGGCATCGGATCGATCCAGAAACCGAGCATGAGAGGCAAACCTAACCCCGGCCCGACGTGTTCCGATTTCGATTCGTCCTTAATGCTGTGATAGGCATCCGTCATCAGGCCGGTTGCAAGAAACACGACGAGATAGTCCGTGCCGAGCCCTACGCCGAGTTTCATTCCTATCGAATACTGTATCAACTCCCCTTTCAGGCCCACGCCCAGCGATAAATACCCCTCGCCAAATCTCCCGACGAGCGTGCCCGGAACGCGATCGACTGCCATCGCCCGCGCATGAACGCCTAAAACATTCCTTCCGCCCATGCTGTGGTGATAATTCACGCCAAAATCCAAAGCACCGGAAGGCTTTTCCTGCGCATAAGCCGCCGTGGTAGATGCGATAAATAGAAATATAGTGATAATAAAAATATAAATATTCTTCATCCGTGAATCTCTTTGTTTTCGACTGCCATGCCTTAATCTGATTTCGAATCGTTTCCGGCATTGAGCGCATTCGAAAAGTGCATCTTCCCTAATACCGGTTTCAAGGCCGGTTCGTTGCCGCATTGCCCCAGCATGGTTCTGACCGCACTTTTGCACGGCAGACACGCCGTCGTCGTGGCACAGAGGCTGCGATCTTTCAGCTGCGGTTGCGGCGCATTGAGCATTTGTTCGAGGTTTTGGGACATTTCCTGGCATGATGAGGCGTTTTGGACAATGCTGTCAAAATTCAGGCAGAATTCTGCCATCCTGTCGGCATCCGAACGACAGCCGACGACCACGATGGCAGCAGTCAGTAGCATTAACGGTAACAGTCTCTTCATGTATTCCCCGGCAAACAAACCCAAGATAAATTATGATGTATCTGATTTAGATGAGCAAATTTTGTAATTGTTCAGGCCTCACCCGCCGCTATCGCGGCACCCTCTCCAACGGAGAGGGAAATGGGTTCGCTACGCTCACCCGTGACACTATATTATGGATTGTTCACTATTTAGTTTGAGCCATAATTCATGAAGTACTCCCCCTCTCCTTTGGAGAGGGGGGCAGGGGGGGGAGGTGGAGTGAGGCCCCCAAAGCCCTTATTTATTCAGCAGGGTTTCGAGTTCGGTCAGGGTACGGTCGAATTCTTTAAGCGCGAACTCGATTGGCGCGGGTGTGCTCAGATCGACGCCGGCTTCGCGGAGAAGCGTGATCGAGTCTTTCGAGCAGCCGCCTTTGAGCATCGTGATGTATTTTTCCGCATTTTCCGGGCCCTGTTCGATCAGGTTGGCAAACGAGAGTGCGCTCGAAAGCCCCGTTGCATAGCTATACACGTAGTATTTGTAATAGAAATGCGGAATGTAGGCCCATTCGAGTTTGTCGGTGTCTTCGATCGTGTATTCGGGGCCGTAGTACTTCTGGACGATGTCGCCATAAGTCTTGTTCAGCCAATCCGCCTGAATGGGCGTGCCGTTTTCGACAGCCGTGTGCGTCATGTATTCGAATTCGGCAAACATCGCCTGGCGATAAATCGTGCTGCGGATGTTTTCGAGTTTGTCGACGAGGAGATCGATCTTCTCTGCATCGGATTCGGCGTGGCTGTAAAGATAATCGTTCAGGAGCGATTCGTTTGTCGTCGAGGCGATTTCGGCCAGGAACATCGTGTAATGATACGAGCTGGCGGGCTGTGTCATGCCGGAATAAATGCTGTGCATCGAGTGGCCGAGTTCGTGGGCGAGTGTCGATACGTCATCGAGTGATTCCTGGAAATTCGTTAGGATGAATGGATCGATGCCATACACGGAGCATGAATAGGCACCGCTTCGTTTGTCGGCGTATGGAAGGAGATCGATCGAACCTTTTTCGGGATCCATTTCGGCCTTGAGGCGCGTGATGTAATCTTCGCCGAGAGGCGCGAGCGCCGTAGTGATGAGCGCCACGGCTTCGTCGTAGGTGTAGGATTTTTCGACGCCTTCGGTGAGCGGGATGTACATGTCGTACAGATGGACGGAGTCGAGTTTGAGGATTTTCTTTCTCAGCGCGACATAGCGGTGCAGCGGAGCGAGGTTTTCGTCGACGGTCTTGAGAAGGTTCTTGTACACGTCGACGGGGATGTCATCCTTGTCGAGGTAGGCTTCGAGTGCGGTGTCGTATTTGCGGGCACGGGCAAACAGAACGTCCTGTTTGAGCTGGCCGACGTAGGCGTTTGCAAAGACGTTTTCATATTTCTGAAGCGTCGACATGAGGCCGTCGACGGCGGATTTGCGGATGTTGCGATCCGTGCTTCGGCGGAATTTGGCATAGTTCGACAGCGTGAGCTGGACATCTTTTCCTTCCTCGTCATGGATGATCGGGAGGTTCATTTCGTCGATCATGGCATCGAAGACGTCTTCGCTGTTCGTATGGATTTCGTTCAGATCGATTTCGGCCCAGAGGTTGTCGCCGGCGAGCCCGAGGACGCGCTCCGCATCATCGGAAAGGACGCGGTCTTTGCGGCGGAAAATGTTGCGAATGTAGGGTTCGTCGCGTTTCAGATCTGCATTATCGGCGAAGAATTTATCGAGTGTGCCGGCGTCGAGTTTGAGAATGCCTTTTCGGACGGCCTGGGCGTGTTCCATGAATTTATTGAGCACGGCGGTGGCCTCTTGCTGGCCGGCTTTGGTCTCGGCCGAAGGTTCGGTGTCGACCATCATGTTCGAGTAGAGCGTGCACTTGTTGATATCCGTATGGAGTTTGAAATAGAGGTCGAGGCACGACTTGAGTTCGTCTGCCGATTTGAATTCCTGGCAGCTGTCGATTTTTTCGATTTCGGCAGGAAGACTGGCAAGCGCCGCTTTGAAATCGGCGTAGGAAGCGAAGAGCCTGTCTTTTTTCCATAGGTATTTGGGATCGATTTCGCTTCTGGACATGACGCCGACTTTGCCCTGAGTTTCGGCCGGGGCGGCAGCGGGTTCGTCTTTTTTCTGGGCGTTGGCTTCGGGCATATTCTGATCCTTCGGGATGGCAACGGTGTTATCGGCGGCTTCGGGCGATTTGCAGACTTCGACTGCCGGGCATTCCTGGGGCGGCGGGCAGGCAGGCTGGCACGCGGACAGCGATGCCATCGAAGCTAAGGTGAGTGACGCGAGAAGGCTGGATTTGAAAGAAATGGGGGAATGCATGGAAACTCCAGGATAAATTGGGCCCCTTTGCCCGGTAATTGGGAAAAGATACTTTGGCTCTCTTTAACTACCGTGGATATGAATTTTTTGACCTCACCCCCGCCGCTATCGCGGCACCCCCTCTCCATAAATGGAGAGGGGGGAGAAAAATTGGGGGAAATCGCCTTTTCCCGGGGTTACGCGCTACGCGCTCACCCCGGGCTGAAATCTTTCGCCCTTTCAGGGCGAATTTACAGCATATATCGAGATTTTTCTTATTTCGTGTATCCATGCTCGTTAAAAGAGCCAAAACTATTGTCGTGAAACGTGCCGCAAAACGGCAAAAACACGGCCAAACTAGATAAAATACTGTGATATGAAGGGCGAGCGCAAGAAATTACCGAAAAAATCGAAAAGAATTGCCGACAAATATGGGAATATGCTAGTCTGAAAGACTGGAATTTTGTGATGTAGGAACTAAGAAATTCCGTGTTGTTATGTGAGGAACTATGAAATTCCGTGTTGTTTGTATTATAGCCCTGTTATTGATGACGATTCCGATGTCGGGATTCGTCTGTGCAACACGCGTTGAAAAAATGGAGGCTGACATCGAGGCGCTCCAGCTTCAGTTTGCCGAGATTCAGAAACGCGTGAATAACGATCAGACCCAGCTGACCGAAATGATACTCAGAGCCGATAAAAAGCTCGAAGAACTCGGCAGTACGCAGGATCAGACGCATGATCAGGTCGCGCAGCAGAACGTTCAGCTCGCGCTTGAACTCGAAAAAGAACGCGACGAACTTGCCAACATGCGAGGCCGTCTCGATGTCCAGCAGAAGACGATCGCCGAACTTCAGGCAAGCCTTCAGACCGTGATGGGATCGGTCGCTGCCGCCGGCAACGGTAACAGCGTGATTCTGCCCAGCAGTCAGGATGGGTTGGCACAGTTCATCGACGATAAAAAAGCTGCCAACGATCTCGATACCGAAAAGGCCGCGATATCTGAATACCTCAAACGGTATCCGTCCGACGCCAAGGTGGAGCCGTTGCTTGCCGAACTCGTCCGAATCCATTCCGTGCAGGGCCTGAACCAGGAAGCCGTTTCGTATTGCACGAAATACTTGCAGCAGTTCCCGAACGGGGCTTCGCGAAACGAAGTCATTTACATCATGGGCGATTCCGGTCAGAAAATCGGCAACTGCAGCCTGGCGATCAAATCCTTCCAGACGCTCGAGGCACTCGGCTATAAAGACGCTGCCGCCCGCGTCAAGGACGCCAAAGCTAATTGCAAATAATATCAAGGCGCTGTTCGCAGCGCCTTTTTATTGGGTATGGGAAAAATATGAAACTGAGCGTTCTCCTTGCCGCGGCATCGCTTTTCTTTTTCGGATGCCAGAAGAAAGAAATTCCGGAAATCAAATCGCCTGACAGCCAGAATCAGAATCAGGGCAATCGGGATGTGCATGTCGAGTGGCACGATGTCTTGAACTATTCCTATGTCGACAGTGACAGCAAGGAAGGAAAACGCGCCCTGAAAACGGCAAAAAAAAGCCGCAGCTATAAGAATTATTATGCGGAATTCATGGTGGGAAATCTCGTCGTCATCAAGGGTACGACGCCTCCGTCGCGGTTCGTGATGGATGGCGAGACCGATATCGGATACATGGCCGTTCTGCTCGGGGATGAACCGGAGTTGGTCAATATTCCCAAGCGAGCCCTTCTTTCGCAGTTTTTGGCCGCCATCCGTCCCGATCCCGAAAAAATGAAGCTGGAACAGCGACTTCGCGTCATTTCGAGACTCGGGGGCTTTGAAACGCCGCAGTATAAAAGAGATTTGCAGCGCCATTATTTGCTCAAACAGCTCGGCATTGAGCCGCGTGATCCGACATGGATCGATGAAGACGGCAAGCTCAGCATCTCGTATTATGCCTATCGTCCAAGGGGGGGCATGATGGCCGAGGAACTCGTGCTGTGCCAGATCGATGTCGATGCGGAACAGAATGCCGAGGAATCGTGCCGCAGCATGGAAGAACCAGAAGAAGCCCCAGAAGAGTCAGTACCAGAAGGCGAGTAGGCAATATTGCGGCACGGGATTCGGGCCAACAAACCAAAGAAGCCGCGCCGTATGCAATAGGCGCGGCACCGCGCGGCGTATCGACGCAGTCGATAGCCGCGCCCCCTCAAAACCTCTTTTTTTGCGCAATGCGGGAATATAACTAAGATATATTGGTGTTTTGCCAGGATAGCAGACATCAGCATGGAGGCGATTATGAAAAAACTGATAATAACGACAATGGTGGCGGCATCTGTTTTGGCGAGCGGTGTTGCGATGGCGCAGACGCCCGTGGAACAGAGCGCGTTCACGGTGCATACCGGCGGGCAGCGGATTGCGCTGGCCATTCCGCCGGTGCAGCCTTCCGGCGGCGCATCGACGGCCGACATCGATAAACTTTTGAACCATACGCTGCAGCTGACGGGGCTTTTCGACATCCTGCCGCAGGCGTCGTTTTTGCCCGGCCTGTCGACCGAGGGCATGGCGCAGACGAATTACGACAACTGGTATGCGTCGGGCGCGACCGCAGTCGTCAAGGGCGAGGCCAAACTCGTCGGGAATACGCTGACGCTGGAGTTCGGGCTGTTCGACACGCAGGGGAACAAGCAGATTCAGATCGATTACGGCACCAAGACGACCACGCCATCGAATTACCGCACCGTCGTGTATGCGTTCGTCAACGCGATTATGAAGTATTTTACCGGCGAAGAGGGATTCTTTGGGCAGTCGCTGCTCGCCGTGACACGCGATGGCAAGGGCAAGGGTGCACGCGTCGTCCAGATGATGACGGACGGCAGCGGCATCGGGAAAGTCACGAAATCGAGCGCGATTGAGATGCTTCCCGCGTGGGGCCCCGGCGGTTCGATCCTGTTGACGAGTTATGCCAAGGGCAACCCGGATTTGTACATCGTGACCGGCGGCGCAGGAAAGCGCATTTCATCCCATCCCGGCATGAATTCCGGTGCCGCATACTGCTCCGGAAACGGGCGAATTGCCCTCACGCTGTCGAAAGACGGCGATGCCAACATCTATACGATGGCCTCCGACGGTTCCGACCTACGCCAGCTTACGACGAGCCGCGCCATCGACACCTCGCCGGTGTGGTCGCCCGACTGCTCGCGCATTGCGTTCGTCTCCGACCGCGGCGGCAATCCGCAGATTTATACGATGAACGCCGACGGTTCAGGCGTGTCGAGGCTCACGACGGTCGGGAATTACAACACGAACCCCGCATGGAGCAAGCGTGGACAGATCGCTTTCAGCGCCCGCGACGAATACAAAGGACTCGATATTTTTGTCATCAATGACGACGGAACCGATTTGATGCGAATCACGCAGCAGCAGGGCAAAAATGACAGCCCGACGTGGTCTCCGGACGGCCGGTATCTGGCGTTTTCATCGACGCGGGACGGCGGCAGCAAGATATTCATTTCCACGGCAGACGGCAAATCGCAGAATGCGGCCACGACATCCGGATGGTACGAGAATCCCGTGTGGGGACATTAACTCGTCATTTCACCAACATTTAATCAGGGAACGATAATGAAAAAAATACTGTCAGCATTGGGATTCGTCATTATTCTCGCGGGATGCGCGACGCAGCCGGCCTCGGATCTTCTCGAAGACGCGACGGCGGCGATGAACGACGTCGGAAACGCCAAGGAATGCGCTGCCGAAACGTATGCACTGGCCCAGGCCGCGCTCAAGGAAGCCATGGAAGCCAAGGAAAAAGGCGACACTGAAACCGCCCGTTCCAAAGCTCGCCTTGCCCAGACGCTCGCAAAACAGGCCAAGGAAGAGGCCGAACAGAACGCCGAGGACTGCGAACGACGCCGAAACGCGGCCAACACGATTGATTCCAAACTCAACGAGGTCGACGAGCTCGCCGATACGACCGAATATGCCACGGACAACGCGTTCAAAATCGTCTACTTCGACTTCGACGAATCGACGCTTTCGCAGGACGCCCTGTCCGCGCTTCAGACAAACGTCGCGCTGCTGCGTGCAAACCCGCAGATGAACGTTCTGCTGACCGCGCACACGGATGATCGCGGCACGACGGAATACAACCTCGCGCTGTCGCAGAAACGCGGCGATTCCGTCAAGGAACACGCCACGAAGATGGGCGTCGAGGCCACCCGCATGTCCGTCGTGCCCTACGGGAAGGAAAAGCCGGCATCCGCCGGGACTCGCGAACAGGACTACGCCCTGAACAGGCGCGTCGAGTTCATCCCGAGATAAGCCATGAAAAAGTATATCCTCTGCCTGTGCGCACTGCTTCTGCCCACATTCGTGGCGGAGCCGGCGATGGCGAAGCCCAAAAAGCCGCGATCCGAAAACACCGAGGCGAAAGCCGACGCGAAGGCCGCACTGGCTGCACTGGCCGCGTCGGAAAAGGCGGCAAAGAACGCAGACGCGCAGGTCGACACGGCACAGAACGCCTTGAATGAACAGGCGGTTGTCCAGGGCGTCGATCCCCTGAGCCTGATCACGGTCACGCCCGGCGGCCCTCCCGCCCGCATTCCGATTGCCGTCCCCGATTCGATGAAAATCGGCGACAACGTCGACGAACACGGCTACGGGCGCACACTCGCCGAAGTCATCCGAAACGACCTGACGATGAGCGGCCTCTTCGAAGTCATGCCCGTCGAAACATACGGCCTCGTCGATGCCGCGAAAGAAGGCATTTCGCCTTCGACGATACAGTTTGACAGCTGGTACAACGTGGGCGCGTCCGTCCTCGTCAAGGCACACTATACGGTCGAAGGCAACGGCGCCGAGTTCGGGTTTGCCGTCTTCAACATCGATGCGGCATCGGCAGTTCCGGTCGAAATCGGTTCGCGCCACGTCAACGAATCGAATGTCCGCGCCGTCGCACACGAGTTCGTGAACAAGCTGATCGGCTACTATACCGGCACCGACGGCGTGTTCGGCACGCGCATCCTGTTTGCCGCGTCGGGCAAGAATAACATGCGGACGATTCGTTCGTTCGAGACCGACGGCTACGGCATGTCGACGTATGATCTCCCCGAGGCCATCAACGTCATGCCGGAATGGGGCCCCGGCGGCAGTCTGCTCTTCACGCAGCTGCTCCAGTCCGGGGACAACATCTTTAACTACGCCGACAAAACCCTGACGCAGCTGACCGACTTCGAAGGTTGGGCCTCGGGCGCGGATTATTGCGCCAAATCGGGCAAAATCGCATTCACGGGCGCTCGCGAGGCTAACGGCGATATCTACATCATGAATGCGGACGGCAGCGAACTCGTGCAGCTTACGAACATGCCGGACTCGATTCAGACGTCGCCTTCGTGGTCGCCAGACTGCAAGCGGCTCGCGTTCGTGTCTAGCTATTCCGGCAAGCCGCAGATTTATGTCATCAATGCCGACGGGTCGGGCATGCGCCGGCTGACGTGGGTCGGCAATTACAACACGACGCCGGACTGGTCGCCCAAAGGCGACTTAATCGCCTTCACGGCACGCGACGAACGCAACGTGTTCGACATCTTCACGATCAATGTGAACACCAACGAAGTCCTTCGCCTGACTCAGGATCAGGGCCACAACCGCGAGCCATCGTGGTCTCCTGACGGCCGCTATATCGTGTTCGAGTCGACGCGGGACGGCAAGCAGCCACGCCTGTACCTCATGAACCAGGACGGCCGCTGGCAGACACGCCTTTCGCCAATGCCCGGCCTCCGCACACCGACATGGCATTATTGATGTGGAGCCGCGCTATTGCATACGCGCGGCGTGCGGCAGGCTATGTGCTGCGCACATACGCCTGCCGATTTTTTGGGGTGCGTGTAACTATTCAGCCCGGCCGATATATGCACCGCCAACAAGGATATATGTTATGCAGCCTGGTTGTAGTCGACAATACATACTTTTGAAACCATCTGCTTAATTCTATCGATTATGCATTCAACATTCTCGAGAACTGTTGCTGAATATAATATTTCACCACAATTTTCACAAATCATGCACGGTACATTTTCGATGATAATATAGGTACTACGGTGAGCGCAAGCGAACCAAAATCCCCTCGCCCAATGGGAGAGGGGGGGCCGCGATAGCGGCCGGGGTGAGGTCAAACGCCAAATATTTTGGCTCTGTTTAACGAGTGTGGAGATAAGGACCGAAAGAATAACTGTTATCGGTGCTACGGTGAGCGCAAGCGAACCAAAATCCCCTCGCTCAATGGGAGAGGGGTGGCCGCGATAGCGGCCGGGGTGAGGTCAAACGAATAGAGTTTATTTTTCTGACATGGAAGTCATAAACTCTGTAATTCAGATTATTTTCTGACATGGAAGTCAGAAACTTTACTCATGGGGTGAAAAGTGATATAGACAATCGAATCGTCATCCCGATATTGGACGTTGGATGATGGGGCGGCTTCACGGTGAGGTTTGAAAGTATGGAAATGGACGAGCTAATTGATAGACCGCATTATTTGAAGGCGTTGAGGGAACACAGGGATGTCGACTTAATCAAAGTCATTGTGGGGATTCGGCGTTGCGGGAAATCCAGCCTGCTTTCACTGTTTCATCGAGAGTTAAGCAAAACTGGTATCGATGATGGCCATATCATTGACATGAACCTGGAATCGCTTAGATACAGAACACTGAAGGACTATCTGGACTTTTATGACCTTGTTTCATCCAAGATCCCTTCCAAAGGGAGGACTTATCTATTATTTGATGAGATTCAGATGATTCCTCACTGGGAAAAAGCTGTGGAATCTTTTCGTCTGGATTATGATGTTGACATCTATATTACGGGATCAAATGCATATTTATTGTCCAATGAGCTGTCGACTTATCTCTCGGGACGGTATGTTGAGATAAAAGTATATCCGTTGTCTTTTGAAGAATACTGTCAGTTTAATCACTTTGATAATACAGTTTCCATCCATGATAAATTTAATGATTATATGCGGTTTGGCGGTATGCCAGTGCTGGCGAGTTATAAGATGGATGAAAGGCTTTCGCATGATGCACTTGAAGGTATCTATTCAACTGTCATTTTACGTGATATTATGCAACGAGTTCCGCAGTGCAACCAACATACGCTAGAGAAGATCATTCGGTTTCTCTGTTCCAATATCGGGAGCATATCTTCTCCAAACCGCATTGCCAATGTTTTATCTTCCGAGGGGGAACTTGAAAGACGATGCAGTATTGCGAACAGAACTGTCGATAAATATATTGAGTATATCGAGAAAGCGTATTTCTTTTTTTCTGTGGGAAGGTATGATATCAAAGGAAAGGACTTACTCAGGACGCTTGAAAAGTATTATATCATAGATATTGGGTTTAGACATCTGCTGCTTGGCTATCGCGATGCGGATCGTGGTCATCTGCTTGAAAATATTGTATATATTGAACTTTTGCGCCGTCATTATCGAGTTTGTATTGGTAAAATAGGTGAACTCGAAGTGGATTTCGTTGCCGAAAACAGCCGCCAAAAGATATATATACAGGTGACAGAATCGATGATGTCGGATGAAACACGGCAACGAGAGCTAAAGCCGCTCAAGTCTATTCCAGACAATTATGAAAAAATTGTACTATCAATGGATCGTGACTTTATACAATCTTATGATGGCATCCGCGTGATGTATTTGCCGGATTGGTTATTAGGGGAGGTGTGAGAGAAAAACAAGTTAAGGAGTATATTTTGATCATGCGATTTTTTACCGCACGCGTATCGCATCGCGATAGCGGGCGGAAAGCACGGCGTATGCCGCAGGCATAGCCGTGTCCATAAAAAATCCTCGCGGTGCCTTATTCAGGATCAAGGCCACAACCGCGAGCCTTCCAGGCGCTGGCGGTTGCAGCGCGTGCCATGGGTTACGCTACGCTCACCCCACGGTTATGATTACGGCGTTGCCGTAACCCGCGTAGGCTACAAATCTACTGCATCATAAAAAAAATATATGTCAACCTTTATTGACCAAAAAAAAGAAAAAATTCGCACAGCGAAAACCCTGCAATGATGTGGGTTTGCGGATCGTCGAACGCCGCCAGCACGCTGAAAGCGTGCTAGAATACAGGTTGGGGTAAGCCCGTAGGGCGCAAACCCGGGAAATGGGCGACCCAATTGGGTCGCCCCATAGCGAGTCCATAGTCGCCCCATAGCGAGTCCATAGAGACGTGCGGCCAGCACGTCTCGGGTAAAAATCCACCCACAAAAAATTCCTCGCCATTTGTGATAGGGCGAGTTATTGTATTAGAGACGTGCGGACCGCACGTCTGTACCAAGGGTGGGGGGCAGTAGAGACGTGCGGACCGCACGTCTGTACGAAATTGCCGTGGAACGTCATACGCAGGGAGTGCAGGATGAGCCAGGATAATAAGTTAATTCCGTTTAGGGCACAAAGCGAGAGTTATACGGTGTTCAGGGATGAAGGCTGCTATTATGTGGATAAAACTGGGTTCATTCCGTACATGATTGAACGTGGGGATAAGATCTGCGTGGTGACGCGCCCGAGGCGTTTCGGCAAGACCCTGATGCTTCGCACGCTCCAGACATTCTTTGAGTACACGCTGGATGATGAGGGCAATCCCATTGATAATCGCCATTATTTTGAGGGGCTCAAAGTCATGGATGCCGGAGAGGAGGTTCTCAGGCATTTGGGGCAATACCCGGTGATTTCGCTGTCTTTCAAGGATGTATCGGGGGACACGATTGAATCCGTGCAGGAAATGCTCAAGAAAGCAGTGTATGATGCATGTCAGGATCATTTCCGTTTACTCATGGATCATCCAGAATTGACTTTCAGCGAGCGGGAGCACTTCAAACGATATTTTGACAAAACAGCTTCTGAGGGCGAACTGAAGAGTTTTCTCGGGGATATGTCCATTTGGTTAAAGCGCACTACAAAAAGGAATATCGTTATTCTGCTTGATGAATACGACGTTCCGCTCCAAAAAGCTGCTATTTATGATATTCGTCATCCGGGCTCGGAATTGTTTGACAAAACAGTTGGTTTGATTGGTAAATTTATTTCCGCTGGTTTTAAATCCAATAATAATCTTGCTTATGGTATTATCGCGGGATGCATGCGAGTGGGCAAAGAATCTATATTTACAGGGATGAATAATCCCGGCATGATTACGGTGTTGGATGATATTCCTGATGAATTCTGGGGATTTACAGAATCCGAAGTCAAAAAGATGCTGGCCTATTATGATATAGAAGATAAATATCCCATGATAGAAAAATGGTATGACGGGTATGAATACAGTGGGCGAAAGGTGTTCAATCCGTGGAGTTTGCTGAATGCAATAAGGGGGTTGGTGAACGGTTATGGAGAAAGGGCAATCAAGCCGTATTGGGGGTTGACGAGCGGCAATGATATTATTGATGATATGATCGACCGTAACCCTATTCACCGCGAGGCTCTGGGAAAGTTGATGAATGGTGAAACCATGACAGTTCCTGTATATGAGAACTTGTCGTACAGGGATTTAAAACAAAATGAAAATGCGATTTGGAGCTTTCTATTATATACAGGTTATTTGAAGGCAATCCATGTCTTCAAGGATGAGAAAAACCGTCAGTATGCCGAGGTGGCTGTTCCCAATGTGGAAGTATGGACGCTGATGGATGCGTCGATGGAAAGATGGTGGAAGGATATCCGTTTGACAAGTTTTGATGCGCGACCGTTGATGGAGGCAATGAACTCTGGCAATGTAGAAGGAATGGAACGAGCGATTAATATATTGCTTGAAAATGGTGTGAGCTGCTTTGACTATAATGAGGCATTTTATCACGGTACGCTATATTCCCTGATGTTGACGCAAACCAGTCGGGTTAAGTCGAATGCTGAGTTTGGGAATGGACGGCCGGATCTCGTCGTGGTTTGGCAGGAAAAGGCGTTCGTTCTTGAACTCAAGCGAGTGTCGGGCAAGGAACTGCAGATGGCAAAATCCCGGAATAAGGATCCAAATCTGGATGCGTGGGACATTGAGGATGCTTGTATGCAGGCCAAGCTGGATGAGGCGGAGAACCAGATAAAGGTCGGTCGTTACACGAAAGGTGTTTTGCGTGAGAATCCTTCCGCCCGTGAGGTCGTGTGCTATGGCATTGCGTTTTGTCGGAAACGATGTATGGCGCGGCTGGTGGAGGTTGTGTAAACATTGACACGTGTCGTGACACGTGCCTGCTCGCTTTGGGCGTGTTGTAGAGACGTGCAGACCGCGCGTCTCTACAACACGCGAAAGATCTCCTAATGTATTAGATGCCTAGTTATTAGGTTTAATCTCAGGGGGAACTGCATCATTGCCGACAAATTGAATCGATTTCCAAAAAGTACGTGCCCATCCATAGGGAACACCGTTTTCAAATGAAACATTTGGCTTTTGTGATTCGTTGAGAATTAGCGTGACTTGTTTGGAAAGATCGCCTTTTAGAGGGCTAACGAGTATGCTGCAATTCTTATATTTGTTTTCGCTACTTGCCGATTTGCATCCCATGGCATGTGGAGATGATAAAACTAATTTTTCAAGAACCGGTGAGTTGGAGATATAATAATTTTGTAAATATGATCTGAAACTCGTGTTTGTCTCGGCCATCTGGGAGTACCACTGATAATCTTCCACATTGGTTGGTATTTGCCAAACATTAGGCAGTCTGATTTCAACCATTTTTGTGGCACCATAAAAAGCGGAAATTCCAACTTTAATTGCATTTGGAAAGCTCACGCTTGTCAGGGATGTACAGTCCGCAAAGGCAGCGTCACCAATTTCTCGAACATTTGGGAATTCTATTTCGCGAAGATTTGAGCAACCCATGAACGCCTGCTCACCGATACTCCAAATCGTAGGGAGATGGGCTGTCTCCAGGGATTTGCAGTTTTGAAATGCGCTACCCAACATATCGATTTTTGGAAAGTGTGCTAGGTCATCTATAGTTTTGATGCCATAATTGTCACAAATTCTGTCGTAAAAAACATTTACCGAAGCGACTTCTTCTTGATCAAGACAGTTATTGTGATTGGTATCCCATTTTTGGATTGCGTAGCGTTCCATTTCCTTGTCTATAAATTGAAGACATCCATTTTTAAAGCCATCGTCTTTGCATGATGTGAGGCAAATGAATGCACAGAAGAGTAAGCTCACGTGTAGAAGAACAAGAGACTTGCAAGATGATCTTATATTTGCTGTTTTCATGTTGTATCGCTCCTATGTGAGTGTATACCCAATAATCTTCCAGGCTTCGATAAGCTGGTCAAGGTTAAACCGGCCATTCGCTAAGCTTGTGGAGGGGAGAACTGTGTAGGGGATCGCCCTTGAATCCCGGCAAACTCGATGAAAGAATCTGACGTTTCCAAATCCATTGATAAAGATGTGGCGGATGGAGGAGTCTTTTACAATAGATACAATATCGTTGAGTTTTTCATTCTGGATGGAATCGTCATTTGACTCCTCCATATCACATTCCGCGATGAGATTCCAAAGGGCTATGTGGTGCTTCTGTAGAAGACCCTGTTTGATTTTTATAGATTCAGGCTCGCTAGTGGATGGAAAATCTTCATTCAGGACGGCTGAGAGAACCTTCCAGAAACGGTTAGATGGATGACCGTAGAAAAAGCCGACATTTCGCGTTTCGACGGAGGGAACACTGCCAAGAATCAGGATGCTGCTGTTGGGCTGAAAGAATGGCTTGACAGACTCGCCAACGACGTGGGTTAAGGGTGGGGACACAATGTTTCTCCTGTGGGTAAGAATTAAATAAGAATAGTTTTGATTTGCTACAATAAGTAGTAAATCCACCGCATCATAAAAAAAAAAAAAAAATCAATCTCTTTTTGACGAAAAATTTTAAATTTTTGCTAACGCAAAAAGTATAGTATTTATGCGGTTTTGCGGCAAATTGTGGCGTGCAAAATGCACCGCACGCGTATCGCTAGCGATAGCGGGCGGCCAAGAGGGCGTATCGGCGGCAACGCCGCCGATAGCCCGCCAGCGAGCCGTATGCGCATGTAGAGACGTGTCGTGACACGTCTCTCTGCGCATAGGCGAGCGCACAGCGTATGCCGTAGGTCGTGCCCATAAAAAATCCTCGCCATTTGCGCTCGGGCGAGCTATGGTGGTTGATGTGAAGTCCAACGGAACGGACCAAGGGCTAAACGGAGGACGATATGGGCAGGTTTCTCAATCCGGGTAACAGTGGTTTTGAGCGAATTGCAAATGAAAAGATTTATGTCGATAAGACGGGGATTATCGGCTATCTCAACGAGTGGATTAACACTTCGGCTCGGTATGTCTGCGTAAGCCGTGCGCGTCGATTCGGCAAGACCGTGACGGCACGAATGCTCCGGGCCTATTACGACAATTCGTGCGATTCCCATGAACTGTTTGCGCCTTATGAGATCGCGCGTGATGCGTCGTATGAGACGCATATCAACAAATACGATGTGATTGGCCTGGATGTGCAGTCATTTTTTC
>JAZODZ010000427.1:0-9924 GCA_045597285.1 Myxococcota bacterium | reverse complement strand
CTTTCTGAACCGTCGCCGTACGAGGTGTGTTCGCACTGGCCAGGGACGTCGGATAGCTCGTACCACCACTGTATCCATACAGAATGGCTGCGTGATCGTATTTGCCGAGACCCATGTTGTCCGTCACATACCCTGAACTGTAATCCATGATCGAGGAATACATGTTCACGAGCATGCCGCCGTTGAGCTGTTCATCGGTATAGTCGTACAGTTTGTACATATCGCCGACTGTCCCGATCTTGTCTTTCCAGAAGTTCTGATCCTTGCTGTGATCATCCTTGCCGCGGAGTTCCCAGTATTTGTCGAAGTAGTTCATCGAGTCATACGAACCCGTGTGGTTGTGACGAAGACCGAAACCATGACCCATCTCATGAAGCGCCGTGGCACGGAAAACCTGTGCACGAACTTCGTTGAAGATGTTGTCGTAGTCGCTGCGGTTGGCGTACTTGTTCTTCAGGTAGGAATACATGATGTCATACGATGCCGCCGACGGATTCTTGAAGCAGTATCCCTTCGCGCCCATCTTCTTCTGCATCTCGTTGATCATCGAACGATTCTGGAAGCTGAGGATATTGTACAAGGAGGCCGCTTTCTTGGCATTGTCAGACAGAAGCGATGTGCTGTTCACGCCGGACGATTTCATGACGGATTTGAGTGCGCCGTCATTGAGATCGGACGGAAGCAGACCGGCATCGACGAGTTTCGCCAGTTTGTTGTCAGCCGAAGCATAGTCGAATTTGCGCAGATTCTTTTTGGCCAGTGTGCGTTCCGCACGTTTCTGAGCCTTGAGCGCTCTCGATTTTGCCGTGTTCAGCTGTGCAGAACGAACGCGGTCAGAAATCTTCGAATACTCGATGTATTTCTCACGGCTCTCACGGGCACGCGCGATGGCTGCATCGTTCGTGCGAACACCGTCAATCGTCAGCTCGCCTTTCGCCCATTTGATCTGATCAACGATGGATGCGGCGATTTCGTTCATCGGTGCCGTGTAAACATGCGCCTGAGCCGAAATCGTACGACCCGTCAGAGGATCCGTCACGCTCGGGCAATAACCGAGAAGACCGACATCCTGACGCTGATTGACGAGCCACAGGAAGTTCTTGCGGAAGTCGCCTTCGCGAGGCGTATAGCCAGTTTCACCGCATTCCGGACGATCGCCTTCCGCCACAGGAATATGGCAGGGAACGTAGATGTCTTCCAGCGTCGTGCGAGGCAGGGCCGCCTTCAGTTTGTCATAGTCAATCGTCGTGACCAGATCGACACCGTTCACAACCGTGTTGTCCGGATGCTGCATGATGTACACAGCACGTTTGAACGCATAGTTCCATTCGTCAATGACCTGAATGGCCATGTCATGGAGATGCTGTTCCTTCACGTCTTCCAGAATGTAGTATGGAATCGTGCGAACTGTACGCTGCTCGATAGGAATCGCATTACCCGCAGCATCGTATGCCGCCTGCCAGATGTTATGACGGTTGGCGAGCTCGATGCGGCCGGCGTTCATGATGCCGTAATGGTTGTCATACGTCCAGCGTTCCGTACGGAAGAAGCCGAAACGGTTCATATCCTTGTTTTCATAGTCCAGCGGCTCGTAGTTGTTCGTCGAGTCCGCATCGCCCAGATCTTTACCGAAACTCGTGACCACGCGAATCTCAATCGCGGCCTGGCCATCAGCATAACCCCAGCCGATAAGATCATAGAACCAGTCCCAAATCGTCGTCTGAACGACATACGTCGAAGGCGCATCGAAATATACGAGCTGCCCGTTGTCGTCATACTCGAAATACGGTGCCTTCAAAGGATCGTGATCCGGCGCATCCTGATATGCGGCCACTTCGTAGTCCATATCATACCAAAGCATCCATTCGAAATTGACAATCGGGTTCTCATACCAATTCACATGCATGTATTCGCGCTCATACCACGGACGATCGGACGTGTTTTCTTCAATCACGTTCGACTGCTCGCCCGTCGTCGAGTCGTATGTACGCTGAACATCGAAATGCGACGTGATCGGATACATGGCAAGCACATTGCCCTTGTAATTGTCGCCATAGAGCTCTTCATAGCTGTTGGGACCATCCATATTCAGCAACTGATGATCCGAACCGGGAAGAATCGGATAGCTCCGATATGCCATCAGGTAATTTTCTTCTGCAACAAAGACAACCTTTTCAGTATCCATCATGAGGCCTTCAAAGGCTTCAAGCGACGATGAACCAGGTACATCCACGATTTTCTGATGCATCCACCAGGCGCCAGATTCCAAATCCGCTTTCTTCACGCGATTCGGTTCTGTACGATCAATATCACCGATATCCTGGGCGCATCCAGCAGCGGCAGCTGCCGCGAGTAACGCCGCAATAAGCGTTCCGCGTTTCAAGTTTCCGTTCATAATTTCCTCCTAGTCATTTCCTATGTCGCAACTGCGTTGTGCGCTAAAGGGCGAAAGTTTCATTTCTATGAGAAGCATCCTACCATTTGGTGGACTCTCTCGCATTCACAACTACATACAGATTTTTTTTCCCATTGTCGAGAATATTTTTCAATTTTATCGAATTTTATTTTGCCCCGTTTTTAAACCATTTTTCAAATCTTTAGCAATAACGCCATATTCCGTGCATTTTTTCGTTTTTCAAATTTTATCAGTTTTGAAGAAAATTTTATAAACCCCCTTTTCTCTGAATTTTCATCATACTCGAATCATTTTCAGCGAACCACACACGGCATTTCTCTTCATTTCATCCCATTTTCCATAATCATCTATTGGTATTTCTCCGATGACGCAACCGTTTAGGCACTTCCCATCGTTTCTTTTGGTTCGGCACGCCTATTGACATACGGCGTGCCCGCCGCGCTATTGCATACGCGCGGCGACTTGCTTCCCACATGTAGAGAAAAGCCCGATGAATTACCCCCGTAGGGATTCCACCCAACATGAGCTTTTCATGGGAACCCCCCACGGGGTTAAATATGTGTGTGAATGCCCTCGATCCCCCGGTAGGCGTTACGCGCCAAACGTGGGCTACAAAACTGGAAGCCCTACGGGCTTCGTTGTCTCACGACTTTACATACACCATGCCTCCCCACTCACCCACTCACCCACTCCAACTCCCGCTTTCCAATTGCTAATTGCTAATTGCTAATTCCTTCCACTCCCAACTCAAACTCAAACACCCAAGTTCAATCTCGCTAAATCCTTAAATCAATGTTAGAATCAAGAACGGATTCTGGTTTTGAGGAGAAAGAACCATGAACAATCATCATATTTTGCTCGCCTGCCGCGACAATGCAGAAGCAGAAATCATCCGGACTGCGCTTCAAAACAATTCCCCTAATGTTTTTCACAGAGCTGGACAGCTCTTTGAGCAATATCTCGTATGTCCTGAGTCGTTTATTATCATGACATCCCTGATCATCGATGAAACCGCGCTCGGTCTTTTATCGAAAGCCGCGATCATTCATCCGGGATATTTTGTTGTGTATGCGCATCACGCAAACAAGGCACTTAACGTGCTCAGGTTGTTTGGATGCGGCTGTGCCGCCATCCTGGGCCCGGACGAACTGCCCACCATTACGAATTTTCTTTCGCCGTCAAAATCTTACCTCGACGAACTCGTCATGCCGCCATTTTTCATCGACGACGAAGAAAGCGCATTAAAAGAGCCCTCGGTTCGCCATGCCAACCCACTTCACGTGACGTTCCTTGGCACGCAGGCCATCATGTCCTGCGCCAACGCCATTCTGAACATCAACGCATCCAAATCGATGTCGATGGCCTGCGTTGGTCCTTCCAATACCTGGGCCCGAGAGCATTTGTCTTCGAGCATTCGCGAATACACAAAGTGGCAGCCGGAAAGCCGTCCCGTCGTCACGAACGGAACCATTTCTTTCTGCAACGATTTCGACACATTGTCATCTCTTGCTGTGCACAGTCAGCACATCGTCATTCTTCACGGCCATATCAGTGACGAAGAAGCCGGCTATATTTCCAGTCTTCCGCCCGAAACGCGCATATTTGTCGCATCCAACGAAGGCTACAGCGAAAAGATTCACGGCTCGCTTGGGGTCGCCATCCTTCCCAACCAGCTTTGGGACGTTCTGATTTCATCCCTTTACGAGAGTTAAACTATGAAACCAGGCTCGCTTGCTTTGGCGATAGGCGGCACCTGTCTCGTGGCGGGAATCGCCGTGTATTTCAGTCTGAAGCCATCCGAAATCGTTGTCACAGATGAACCTGGCGGTTTTGCGGGCATCGTCGTCAACGGCCTGACCGACGAACCCATTCCCGATGCCACCGTATTGGCAGTGCAAACTGCGCCTGCAAACAAAAACACGCTTAAAACAGAGCATACCAAAACCGGACAGTTCGATTTGACTCTTCAGGATGGGAGTTATCTCGTCTCGGCAAGCGCCCCCGGATTCACGACCATGGGACGAAATGACAAGGGACGGGACATCGAAATCGAAGACAAGACGCGGTATGTCAACGCCAAACTCAGGCTTTGGCCGACATCCAGCATCCAGGGGCGTGTCGTCGCCGGCAATACAGGCATTCAGGCCGACATCGTACTCTATTACGACAACGATGCTTCCGGAGCCGGCGATTATGAGTTCCAAACCGTAAAAGCCGACGAAGACGGCCACTTTGTCATTTCGGATGCGTTCGCCGGCACCACGACCGTTTCGATCGCAGCCGAAGGATTTGCCAGCGTCGATCTGCGCGACACCGTGATAAGCGCCGGACAGACCGTGGATCTCGGCGAAATCCCGCTCCGTGACGGTGTTTCCCTGTTCGGAAAGATCACCGATGCGGCCACGCGTCGCGGCATTTCAAATGCCCGGATTGTGATTCGTGACCAGGATAATTCCGTCATTGCCGAAACGACATCCGATCACGGCGGCGATTTCCGCCTTCCCGCTACCGATATCAAACAAGTCGCTATCCAGATCGATCACGAGGGATACCACGCCCATAATAAAACGATTCAGCTCACCGGAAATGCCAACAAAAATTATGACATTGCCCTTCAGCGCGCCTGGGGACTGACGCTCAACGTCCAAAACCAGACAGGCCGTGATCCTATCAAGACGCATATCGTGATCGTCGATGCCATTTCGCAAAAAACCGTTTACGACTCTACACTTGCGAATGGCACCCACAACCTTGATAACATCAAAGGCGGCCCCTTCATCATCGAAGCCGAAACGCCCGACAGCCTGACCAAAACCCATTTGCGGGCCACTTCAGGCGATAATGTGTATGTCCGCCTAAGACCGTTCGGAAAGATCAATGTCATCGCCAAAACGAGCGAAGGCACCGAATTGACGCAAGGCGAATACAGGTATTTCTCTCGCTCGACACAGACCGAAAACGAAACCGAAACGCCTTGGACAGCGTTCACTTCGTCCGAATTCGAAATTGCCGATTTACAAGAAGGTTTTTATCGGGTCGAAATCAAATCGGGTAAAAAAGAAGTCGGTTCCCACGAAATCAGAATTCAAAATGGCGACGTCTACCGCTTGAATCTCCAGCTTCTCGAAGGCGGCGTCCTGACAGGGCACGTCATCACGGAACTCGGTAACCCCGTCCGGGCCACAGTCACGCTGAGCAACGACTCCCGCGTCGTCGCAACCGACAAAGACGGCTACTTCACATTCGACAAGATGCCCGCCGAACCAGCCTCCATCTCGATTGTCCCAAGAGGCAGAGACAGCAAGGAAACGAAGTTCACGGACATCGTCGTGAAAGAAAATGATCGCGTTGAACGCGAGTTCCGAGTCGTATCCCCGCGGACAGACGACCACGCCGCTCGGCGTGCCCGAATGGAAGAAATGCGAGAACGTGGAGATTTCCCGCCGCCCCCGCCCCGAGACGGAAGACCACCGTGGGGCGACGGCCCACCGCCATGGGGAGACGGCCCACCACCAGCACCACCGTGGGGAGACGGCCCACCGCCATGGGGAGATGGCCCGCCCCCAGCACCGCCATGGGGCGACGGCCCGCCACCATGGGGCGACGGCCCGCCACCTTGGGGCGACGGCCCGCCACCGTGGGCTAACCGAAATTCAAACAATGCCAACGACAATAACGGCGCTCAGAACAATTTCGCCGGAGAACCACCCGAAATCATCGGAACGCCCAAAAGTACAGGCCGTAAAAAATAAAGTTGCATCCCACAAAAAAGCGTCGGTTTCCCCCCGGCGCTTTTTTGTTGCTGCTGTCCTAAATCCTAAATCCTAAATCCTAAATCCTAACTGCATCATCACTCAAAGAAAAACGTCTCATGCTCGCCATTTGCCTTGACGCAATCGTCGACGTATTTCAAATACTTTTCTCGCTGGCTCCAGAACGTCTCGAATTTTTCCTGCTCGTGCCCGGTCGCGTTCGGAAACAGATAATCGCGCATTTTATCCTTGTCAAACGCCTTGATCGCCTCGTAGGTCATGCGCGAAAAACGAGATATTTCATGGAGATGCTTGTCCGGTTTCGGGTTCGGCGTCTGGGAAAATCCGGCACCGTTATCGATCGACATAAACCGGCCATGCGAAATCTGGCAATTGACGCCATATAAATCCGGCGAACCGCTGAACCGATCCCAGTTGTTGATGAGATAGTCAAAAACGAGCAGATTCGAGAGCTGACGCGCAATCTGATAAACCGTCACGCCTTCTAAATGCGGTGCGAGTTTGTCCGCAAACCGCTTTCCGCGCTTGTGTTTCGACTCGAATACGGGAAGAAGCGTCGAAGCCTCGACATCCAGCTCGTCCCGTTGCATCCCCAAATTCAGCCATCTTTTCCATATCGCCGAAAACTCAATGGGATATTCGGCAAACTCCCTAATCCAGTCCTTGTAAGTCCCATCCACGCGAACCGTGCCCGGATCGAGTTTTGTCGGAATAATCTCGGCAAATTCTTCGCGAGGATTCGCAGAATTGTGCGAATACATCGATGAAAATGCATCGAAGTCGAACCATACTGGCACATTGACGGGAACATCGAACCCGCATTTCATCGCCGGGCAAAGCCGATAGGCCGCAATTTCCGACCGATAATTGGACTGATAGCGCTTCTGGAACGGCTTGAATGCCGCAATGGTTTCTTTATCTTTTATGAATTTATAAACCAGGGAACTGCCGCCGCCAATGCGCTTCATCGTGGCGATGTCCTTGCCCGGCACAAGTTTTCTCGGCTCCGCATGAAGAAGAGGATGCACCCCAAGGATTCGTTGGTACTCGGTATCGAGTTTTGCCGAAATCCCGAAATGCGTTTCGGCCTCATAAAGGATGCGCAACGCATCGTCAAAACGTTTGGCAGCCTCATATTTTTGAGCCTTGCCCAGCGCTTCGTCGATGCTCGACACCGAATAATCACGGGATTCGAGATAGGATGGAATCGCTGAAATCACGGCATCTTCTGCGGGCAAATTCCCCATGACTTCCTCAGTCGCGGTGTCTTTCTTTTCGCCCGCTGCAGCAGTTTCATCCATCTTTTGCTCGGCTTTTTCAGCCGGCTTTGCGTCCTTCTTTTCAGCAGATTCGTCGGAATCGGGCTGTTTTTCAGCCGTTTCTTCGACCGCCGTCTGTGCGGAAGCGGGAACTTCGGCCGCCTGCGGTTCCGCCTGTAGGGCCTGTTTCTGCCCGCACGAAGCCAAAAGAAACACCCCGCAAATCGCAACCAACCCTATTTTTCTCATAAACATTCCTCTTTATGCCTACGGTCTACTGCCTATTGCCTATTGTTCTGGCAATTCAATTTCCCGGCACATCGATAAACTGAAGCAGAATGACGCCCTCTTCGGGACGGACGTTGTCGATTCGGACGCGGCACATCGTCCCGTTCGGCCATCGGTTCTTTGTCGCGACGCTGGCACGGATCTGGGTCTGCGTCAGCACGACCTGGGCAATATCACTTCGTTCGGAATTGTACTGAAGAATCATAGCATCGAGGGGCTCGGAACCGAGTTGTCCGAGATAGGCGAGTGTCGCGGTCTGCATCGCTTCGTGTGAAGCAGAACGGGCATGAGAAAGCCCCAAATCGGTTTCGGCAAGAATCGCATTGAATTCATCGGCACAGAACATCGGGCTCCCTTTTTCGAACCACGATTCCATCTGATAATGCCACATCAAATCGGCATAACGGCGAAGCGGACTCGTCGCCTGCAGATAACGGTTCAGTCCAAGACCGGCGTGCAAATCCGGCGTCAGAGACAATGCCGCCGGCATCATGCAGCGGCGCATCGCAAACGCCCTGTACATATCGTTCGGCATTTCATCGAGCGTGTCCTGCCGCGGCATATTCACAGGCGGCGGCTGAATGCGGTAAAGCGCCGGAATGTCGTGTTCGACACAAAAATCCGCCGCCAGGGAATTCGCCAGGATCATGCACTCCGAGACGAGCTGCCGGCTCATCATCGACGTGTCAATCGGATAAAAGTCGTAACGCCCCGTGTCGCGGTGATAGACCAGCTTGAATTCCGGCAAGTCGATATCGATGGCACCGTTGTTCCGCCTGTTCGCCGCCGAATATTCGCATATTTCCTGAACCAGGCGGATTTCATCCGACAAGTCATCCTCTCCATGCTCGAGCATATCCTCGGCGGCACTGTACGAAAGCCGGTGTTTTGACATGACGACCGACGGCACGATTTCGGATTCGACGAGATTGAATTCCCCATCAAATGTCAAAAGAAACGAAACCGCATTCCTCCTCATTCCCGGCATGAGGCTTAGCGCATTCTCGCTCACAATTAACGGCATCATGGGAATGCGCTGATCGGCCAGATAAATGGAAGTCGCCCGATGACGCGCCGCCAATTCCATCGGCGAACCGAAAGGAATGGCCGAAGCCGGAGCCGCAATGTGGACGCCCAGCCTGAGTTTTCCGTCTTCGAGTTTCTCAATCGACAGCGCATCATCGATATCGAGCGTATCGCTGTCGTCGATGGAAAAGATATCGAGATGCGTCAAGTCGCGGCGGTTTTCGGTCTGCCCCGGTTTCTGATAGCAGTCGAGTGCCTGGTTTTCGACATCATCGTCAAACTGCACTGCGATTTCGTATTTGATGAGCACCGGATTCGTGTCTTGTTCCCAATAACCGGCTTCGCGCAAAAAAGCCCTCGCCCGGAGATACGCCGTACCTGAAAACCCCCGGTTGAGCCTGTTCTGAAGCCCTTCGAGAAGCGTCTCGGCTTCCGCTCTGTCCTGCGCGTCCGTGCCGAGAACGGCATACTGCTCGACGATTTTCCAGGCATCGAGGACATCGGAATGCGCAAAATATCCATCGTCCTTCGCCGACTGCCTTTCTTCGTCGTTCATCTTTATCGCTGTGATAGCCTGATCGATAAAACGGTTCCGCCAGGCATCCTTCTGTTCTTTCAGTTTTTTCTGGCGCATCAATTCCTCGACGACATCGGCCGGGCGAGGCGCAAACCTCCCCACCTGAAGCGCCTTGAAATAGATCTTGTCGAGCCGCATTGCACGGATCATCGCAAGCATTTGCACGGCATCCGGTTCACTGAATAAAAGAGACGCGAGCTCTGCAATATCGATTTCGTCATATTCGCCAGCCACGAGCTGCCAAAGTTCTTCGACATCGCACTGCCCGACCATGTTGTCGGCACGCATATCGAGAGATTTCAGCTCGTTCTGAATGTTCCCGGACGGAATGGACGTGGAAATGCGTGTCGGCAGGCGGTGCAGAACCTGTTTTTCCGGAATATTCATGTCGCGGCCAAGCATATTGATGAGCTTGATCTTCCCGCTCTTTGCATCACAGGATGTCACGACACCGAGATGAAATTTGCCTTTGTCGGCGAATTCAATGACATCGCCATCCGAAAAATGGAAATCAGCTGCCATGGAACGTTTCTCCTATCACCGCGAAACGGCCGGGCGTATGGCACATAGCCCGGCCAAGAGGGC
>JAZODZ010000426.1:0-9878 GCA_045597285.1 Myxococcota bacterium | reverse complement strand
GCGTCGATGACGTTGAAGTCGTCAAATGTGACGAAAACTTTGTTCCGCGTTGTGATGACAACAATGCAGTGGCCTGCACGAACGGCATTGAAACGCCGACATCCTGCGGCACGTTGTTCTGCTATCAGGGCGAATGCCGCGACGATATCGATTGCGACAGCGAAAACTTCACCCCGCAGTGCGACGGTGATACTGCCATTATGACCTGCACTGACAACATCAAGGGCAAAACCGATTGCGGCACCAACCAGCTCTGCATCTCCGGCGAATGCAAAACCCTTCCGGATGATCTCTGCCCGTTCGATAACGACAAGAAAGCGCCGGGCGTCTGCGGATGCGGCATTCCGGATGCCGATCTCGACGGCAACGGAATCATCGACTGCGTGGAAAGCGGTGTCGATCTTTGCCCAGATGACAATGACAAAACGACCCCGGGTATCTGCGGTTGCAACATCCCCGACACGATGGTCAACGGCATTCCGAAGTGCCTGAGTGGTGCCGAAAACTTTGAAGATGTCGATCTCTGTCCGAGCGATCCCAACAAGAATCTGCCCGGTGTTTGTGGTTGCGGACTCTCTGACGCGATTGATACCCTGACCCGTCTCCCGCAGTGCATCGTCAAGAACAAACTCAAGGAACAGATTAGCCTCTGCGGCGACAGTGCGAAAACTGAAAAGTATCTCCCCGGCACCTGCGGCTGCGATGTCGAAGACGAGATCGATCCCTCGACAGGTGTTCCCAAATGCCTCGCCGAAAACTTCGATCTTTGCCCCGATGATGACAAGAAAACTGAACCGGGAATTTGCGGCTGCGGCAAAGTCGATAACACCAAAGATACAGATGGCGACGGCACTCCCGACTGCCTCGATCAGTGTCCAAGCAGCAAGTTCAAGACCATCGTCGACAGCTGCGGATGCGACAAACTGAGCTACAACCTCGATGGCAACACGATTTGCGCACTTCCTATCGAAACCGCTGAAGAATTCCTCGATTTCAAAGACAAGATCAACGGCAATACACTCGCCAATACGACGGGCCTTGCAGCCGTCCTTCTCAACGACATTACCATCAACACATCCGAGAAATGGGTTGGCTTCAAAGATTACCTCGGCAAGTTCGTATCAACGGGCAAGACGATTTCCGGCAAACTGGACTGCCAGAACGCCAATAACTGCGCACTCTTTACCGGTCTCAATGGCGGCCGCATCCACAACGTCAATCTGGATCTCGATGTGAAGGGCGGAAACAACTCAGCGCTTCTCGTTGCCACGGCATCCGGCGCAACCGTCTCGAAAGTCAACGCCAAGGGTAGCGTCAACGGTGGAAACAACATCGGTGGTATCGTCGCCACGGCAAACGGTGCCACACTTCTCGATGTCACGGCTGATGTCGCCGTTACCGGTACTTCAAACTATGTCGGTGGCGTCGTCGCAAACGCCACTACCGCCACGCTGACGAATGTTTCACATACCGGCAAAGTTGCATCCCAGGGTTATTACATCGGCGGCGTCGTCGGTTATGTCAAGGATTCCAAGCTGACCAACCTTTCGCACACCGGCGATATCGATGCCGCCAACGAACAGATCGGTGGTATCGCGGGCCGCATCACCGGCACGACAACGGCAACCCAGCTGAACGCCAACGCCAATATCAATGCCACCAGCAATCGTTATTACATCGGCGGTGTTGTTGGTTTGATGGACGGTGACGCAGCCATTTCCAAAGCCAGCAGCGCGGGTTCGATCACCAGCCAGTGTTCGCAAACAGGCGGCATTGCCGGTCGCATGAACGGCAACGCAAAATTGAACGATGCTTCCAGCAGTGCAGTCATTACCAATACCACCAGCAACACGGGTGGTATCGTCGGCTACCTCACCGGAACATCCGCAATCGACAAAGCTGAATTCACGGGTTCGGTGAATGGCCAGATCAACACGGCCGGTATTGCCGGTTACCTGGATGGCCCGGAAACGACCATTGCAAACGCCGATGTCGACGCCGAAATCATCGGTACATCATACACCGGCGGTATCCTTGGTTCATCCAATTCAAACATCAACAAGATGTCCGTCCAAGATGTCACTGTTGCCGGAAGCGTGAAGGGTACGACGTATGTTGGCGGCGTTGCAGGTTCAGCTCGACTCGATCTGAGCGGTGCCACGAACGACGCAACCGTTGACGGCGTTCGCGTGGTTGGTGGTATTGTCGGTGAATTTGGTTCGGGCAAACTGAGCAATGTCACCAACAACGGTGCCGTCACGGCTGCAAACGAGTCCGGAAACACCAATGCGTTTGTCGGCGGTATCATCGGCAATCTCCTTGGCGGCAAAGACCATACTGGCCTTACAAACACGGGTGCTGTTTCGGCGACATCGACCAAGAGCGCAGCGTATGGCTCGTACACTGGCGGCGTAATTGGCAACATCACGAACACGGAACACGGCACCACGCTGACGACGGTGAAAAACAGCGGCGCGGTCACTTCCATTGGTGAATATGTCGGCGGTGTCGTTGGCTTCGCCAATACGACTGCTTTCAAAGATGTTGAAAACAGCGGCGATGTCACGGGTGGTACCAATGTTTCGTCCGGTGGTGTTGGTGGTGTTATCGGTCAATTGAGCTTAAGCGGACTTCCTGCGGACAAAGGCATTGACTACAAACTGGAAGACCTGAAGAACAGTGGTGCAATCAGTGGTGCGAACCGAGTTGGCGGTGTTGTCGGACATCTGTGGTCAAGCAGCACGGGTGCCGAAGTCACTTTGAAAAACATCGAATCGAGTGGCAACGTGACTGGTACCAAAGATTCTATCGGCGGCATCGTCGGCCGTTTGATCCATAATGGCAACGCAACTCTCCTGAACGCCTACAACACGGGCAATGTCACGAGTTCCACAAATTATGTTGGCGGTCTGATTGGTTCTCTCCCAGCGAACAACGACAGCAGCTTCTACAGCACGGGAGCCCGTACAGTCAGCACGACGATTGACCACTCGTTCGCGGGCGGCTCCATCAAGGGCAACCTGTATATCGGCGGCCTCGTCGGTTACATCAATACGGACTTCCTGAACCACAATTACGATAAGGATATTTCGGTAACCTGCTATAACGACAGCACCGTCACGAAGACTTATAACCGTTGGCATTATTTTGATGCCACGAACCTCATCGTGATTCGCAACAGCTATTCCGCTGGCGTCGTCGATGCCAACAACCAGGCCGGTGGTCTTGTCGGTTTCGTGGAAGGTACATCGAGCGAAAAGACGTACACGAACAATGTTTATAAATTCGTGTACGATTCAGAGACCGAAGATCCATGCAAATGGATTGCATCCAACACAGAAGCTGACGGTGCTGTTGACAAGGTCAATGGCATTGGCAAGGTAATAATTGCAAATACCTATTCATCAAGCCAGGTCAAAGGCGTGAACAAAGAATTCGGCGGTCTCGTTGGTAAAGTCAACTACACGAACAAACTCGCCGCTTCCAACAACTACTTGCTTCACAACGTTTACACGACGGGTATCGTCGATGAAAGCGGTGCCGGCGTCATCAGCGCCAAGCCGTCTGCCGCCGACTTCTCGAAAGTTTACGCATGGGCAAGCAGCGGTCCTGCAACGCACACACTGGGCGGTGACGTGGAAGAAATCGTCAACTTCGAGTATTCGTCAAAGGTTGCCAAGATTGATGACAAAACCCTCGTCGACATTCTCAACACCAATGTTTCTGAATCCGAAACGGATGATCTCAAGTCCGATAATGCTGAAAAATGGATTGAGAAAGATGCCAACCTCGACCTTGGAACGAAGGTCAAACTCGCTGGCTTCAACTTCCCAGCAACGTAATGAATCCTTGCGGTCACACTGACCGCACACATCCTTAAAGGGCATGCATTGATGCATGCCCTTTTTGTTTACCATTTAAGGGCCGAATAGATGTTTGCCCTTCGCGATATTCTTGAATCACACACGCATTTTCGATAAAATCAAGAGTTATTCTGGAATTTTCCAGTGAGATTGATGGTTTCGTTCGTATTCCTAAACCGGAGTATTTCACAGTCCCAGGAATGGAATTTCTTTCAAGGAGAAATGCATGAGTTCGTTCGATAAGAAAAAAAGCCTTATTCTTGCAGCCATGGCAATGGCATCAATGGTCGCATTTGGATGCGGTTCAGATGACTCAGATGATGGTGCCGATTGTTACGGTGCCGTTTGCGGCAGCAACCAGAAATGTGATGACGTAGCAAAGAAATGCGTTGATAACCCCGGTGACTGCTCTGCCCTCGGACAGAAAATGTGCTCGGCAGTCTGCACCAACGTCTTTACGGATACCCAAAACTGCGGCGATTGCGGCATTGTCTGCAATCCTGGAGAAATTTGTGACGGCGGCTCATGCAAAGCCCCAGGTGCCTGCAATGCCGAACAGCGTGAATGTAATGGTGCTTGCAAAGACGTCAAAACAGATCCACAAAACTGCGGCAATTGCGGCATCACTTGTGGAGATACCCAGATTTGCCAGAACGGTTCCTGCACCGACAAGGTTACATGCGATTTAAACAAAACCCAGTGCGGCGATCAATGCTACGACCTTAAAACCGATGACAACAACTGCGGCGAATGTGGCAATGCCTGCAAGACCGGCCAAAAATGTACGAACAGCAAGTGTGTCGATGCGTGCGATGAAGCCGATAAATGCAATGGCGTATGCGTCAACAAAATGGTCGATGACAACAACTGCGGCACTTGCGGCAACGTATGCCAAAATGGCCAGGAATGTAAAGAAGGCGGCTGCATTGACAAAGTCATCTGCACAGGCGAAGAAGTCGTTTGCGGTACCACATGCGCTGACCTGACAAAAGATAACAAAAACTGCGGAAGCTGCGGCAATGTTTGTCCTACAGGACAGAATTGCGTCAATTCAGATTGCTCAGACGGTGAAATCACAGAAAAATGCGACACCTCAGAAAAGCCCGTTTGTGTCGGCAACTCGATCAAAACTTGTCAAGAAGATGGTGAATATTCTTACGAAGACTGCGGTGAAGAAGTTTGCACCGATGGCATTTGCCAACCCGTCTCCGAGGACGACTGCGAATCAGAAGGATTCATCGCATTCTGCGAAGGCAACTCGATCAAGAGCTGCGTGAACAACAAATATGTCCTTACGGAATGCACCGATCAGGTCTGTGAAGCCGGTATCTGCATTGACAGCGGCGATTTGGTCAAATGCGACGAATTATTTGTTCCACGCTGCGAAGGCAATAACGCCATATCCTGCACGAATGGCTTTGAAAAATCGACATCGTGCGGTTCACAGGTGTGCGTTAACGGCGAATGCCTGGATATCGAATGCGACAGCGAGCATTTTGATGCGCAGTGCGATGGAGACGACGCCGTTTTGACTTGCGTCGAAAACCAAAAAGTTTCCACAAAATGCGGTGAAAATCAGCTCTGCATCAACGCAGAATGCAAAGATCTTCCCAGTGATCTCTGCCCGTTCGACCCCGACAAGAAAGCGCCTGGCGTATGCGGCTGCGGCATTCCCGATTTGGATCTCGATAACAACGGAATCGTCGACTGCGTCGAAAGCGGCGTCGATCTTTGCCCGGATGACGCGGATAAGACGACCCCGGGTATTTGCGGATGCAACATCCCAGACACGCTTGAAAAGGGAATTCCCAAATGCCTTAGCAGTGCCGAGAATTTCGAAGACGTCGATCTCTGCCCCGATGACCCGAACAAAAATCTTCCCGGTGTCTGCGGATGCGGTTTTGCCGATACGATCGACGAATTGACGCTCATGCCCATCTGCATTGTCGACGAAAACATTTTCCATGAAAAAATTGGCTACTGCCAAGACAGCAAAGTCGGCAAAGTCCTCCCCGGCGTCTGCGGATGCGAAGTGAAAGACGAAATCGATTCCAATACCGGCGTTCCCAAATGCCTCGCCGATGACATCGATCTCTGCCCCGATGATCCGGATAAAACAGCCCCGGGCATTTGCGGCTGCGGCAAAAAAGATGATTCGACCGACACGGATAAAGATGGCGTTCCAGATTGCATGGATCAGTGCCCGAACAACAAATTCAAGACCATTGAAGACAGCTGCCTTTGCGATCGACTCAGCTATAACCTCGATGGCAACACGATTTGCGCATTCCCCATTGCGTCGGCTGAAGATTTCGTCACATTCCGCGATAACATCAATAACAACAAAAACATTCCAAACAATGCCAGCACTGCGGCGGTCCTGCTCAACGACATCAACATCAACGATGCCGTCACCGGCAACTGGGTTGGTATCGGCACACAGTCGCGCAATTACCTCGGCAAATTCGTATCGACGGGCAAGACGATCAGCGGCACGCTCAATTGCACAAGTGCCAACTGCGCTCTGTTTTCATACGTCAATGGCAGCCGTATCCACAACGTCAACGCAAACCTCAATGTCACGGCAGCCAACAATGCCGCAATGTTTGTCGCCAATGCATCCGGTGCCACGTTCACCAAAATCAAAGTCAAGGGCAGCGTGAGTGGTTCGAGCAATGTGGGCGGCGTGGTTGCCATTGCCAATGGCGGCTCTCTGAATGATGTCGAAGCCGAAACCACTATCACAGGCACCTCGAATACAATCGGTGGTGTCATCGGAAATGCAACATCAGCCACATTGACAAATATCAAACACACTGGAAAAATCACGTCAGCGGGCAGCTATTCTGGCGGCATTGTCGGATATGCCAAAGAAACCAAACTGTCAAATGCCACAAACACGGGCGATATTGAATCACAAGGCGAGCAGACGGGTGGTATCGTCGGCCGCATGACAGGTGGATCGACCGGTTCACAGCTCATCGCAACCGGCAATATCTCGATCACGGCAAGCAAGAATTATACGGGTGGTATCGTTGGCCTTCTCGACGGCGAATCCTCCATCTCGGATGCACAAAGCCAGGGTACTGTTTCGAGCCTTAATCAGCGCGTAGGCGGCATTGCCGGTCAGGTCAACGGCAAATCCAAACTGACCAATGTTTCCAGTACAGTGGAAATTACCAACACTGCCTCCTATACCGGTGGCATTGTCGGTCTTCTTTACGATTCCTCAAGCATCGACAAGGCCGAATTTACCGGCAAAGTCACAGCCAAGGATCATACAGGCGGCATCGTCGGACGTATGGAATCGAAATCCACGATTTCGAATGCAGATGTCGAAGCCCCGATTGTCGGTGTCAACTATACAGGCGGTGTTCTGGGTTCCACCCATCCAACCATTGACGACATGGCTGTTAGCGATGTCACGATGAAAGGCACTGTTTCCGGCAATTCGTATGTCGGCGGCATTGCCGGCTATGCCCGTGCTGATCTCAGCAATGCAACAAACGATGCGCCAGTCACCGGCTCTCGTGTCATGGGCGGCATCGTCGGTGAATTCGGAAGCGGTTCGATGACCAATCTGACCAACAACGGCACTGTCACAGCCACGAATGATGTTTCTGGCACGGCGTATGTCGGTGGTATCACCGGTTATCTCGTGGGCGGCTCATCCCACAGCAAACTGACAAATACAGCGGCAATCAACGTGACAACAACCCAGACCTCAGGCTATTGCAACAGCACCGGCGGTATTATTGGTTTTGTCAGTGATACGGCAAACGGCACAATGCTGACGGAAGTGAAAAACTCCGGCGATGTTACATCCATTGGCACATACGTGGGCGGTATCATCGGCAATGCAAACACGACTTCTTTCAAAGACGTCGAAAACACCGGTAACGTCACTGCCGGTACCGACAACAACACTGGCGGCATCATTGGCGAGTTGTATTTCCGCGGCCTTCCCTCCGAAAAAGGCATCGACTTCGTCTTTGACAACGTTAAAAACAGCGGCGACGTCAGCGGCGGTTATCGCGTAGCCGGAATCGTCGGACATCTTTGGGCTAATGGCATTGGCACAAACGTCGCGCTCAAGGACGTGCAGTCGAGCGGTGCCATTACAGGTACGAAAGACAACGTAGGCGGCATTATCGGGCGCCTGATCCACAACGGTAATGTCACCATCACGAACGCGAAGAACACCGGCGACATTACAGGCAGTGCCAATTATGTCGGCGGCCTCATCGGTACCCTCAGCGAAAGCAATGAAAGCGGTTTCTCAAGCACCGGTGCCCGCACAGTCACCACGACCATCGATCATTCTTCATCGGAAGCCACGGTGAAAGGCAATCTGAATGTCGGTGGTTTTGCCGGCTACATCAGCACGAACTTCGTCAACCACAATGTAGAAAGCGACATTCTCGTCACTTGCTATAACGACAGCAGCGTCACCAAAACTTACAACCGAACGCATTATTTCGATGCCACGAATAACATCGTAATCCGTAACAGCTATTCAGCCGGTATTATTGATGCCAATAACGTGGCGGGCGGATTTGTCGGTCTTGTCGAAGGTACATCCGACGAAAAATCCTATACCAGTGCGATTTGGAAGTTCGTCTATGATCCCGTCACCAAGGATCCATGCAAGTGGACGAGTTTCACAACCGAAGCAGACGGCGCGATTGAAAAAATCAACGGCATTGGCAAGCTTTCGATTGTGAACAGCTACACATCGAACAAGGTAAAAGGCCAGAGCAAAGATATCGGTGGACTGTTCGGTAAAATCAATTACACGAACAAACTTACCGCCACCAATAACTACAAGTTCCTCAATGCCTACTCGGCCGGTTTCGTCGACAATATCGGCGGTTCCGTCGTCAGCGCGAAACCTTCCGCCGCAGACTTCTCCAAAGTCTATGTCTGGAAGAGTGCCGGTCCCGCCTATCACACGGTTACAGCCGATATCGAAGGCGTCACGGCATTTGACTATACCTCCGCCAAGATTGCGAAGATCGACACCAAGACGCTCGTCGAAGTCCTCAACGACAACGTCAAAGATTCGGATGACGATGATCTCAAATCGGCCAATTCCGATACCTGGATCGAAAAAGAGGCATCGATCGACACGGGTATGAAGGTCAAACTCGCCGGCTTCGATTTCTAATCCCCTCCAAATTCCTCGCTCAATTTGAGTGGGGAATTTGAATCAAAATAAGGCGCTTGCTATTTCGCCTTGCGGCTTAATACGCAAGCGAATCAGCGCTATTTTCACATGAAGCAATTATAAGTTTATATAAAAGAATAAATATATATTTATATAAACTTTTTCATAACAAACACATTGCGCTTCATGTGAAAATACGCGCTTTTGGCGCGGCTATGTGCTTCGGTGCAAGCACCTGTGCGCATACGCCGCGCCCAAATTATTTCACCGAACGAGCCGCATCGACGAGACATGTCAGCATGCACTGGCGAATATATCGAATGTTGTTCATAAAACCTTTAGGACGTGCCGAAACGAGTTCGTTCATCCGATCCAGCCATTCCGGGAGCAAAGAATACGCCGCGACAAGAGACTCGCCCATATCAGGGAGGTGAATTTTCTTCCAAATGTTAAGAAATTCCTGCGTTTGGAAGCACCGGGCAAGCCAGCTCACGAGCGAAAAAACGTAAATACCGCGAACAATCATGCGAGCCGTCGCTTCGAGCCCGAGCATCCAATTCCAGGAACCGTCCTGATTCCAGGCGAGCACGAGACCGCAAACGAGGCTGACAGCGAGCGTGAGCGCCCAGAATTTGGGCCACCAAATCGCACGAATGACGCGACGTGCCCAAAGCGCAAGCGCAACCAGCCACACACCAAGCGCCACCGATGACCACAACAGATCGCCGCTAAACTGCGCCACAAGCGTGACCAGCGCGAAAATCCACATAAATTTTCGGGTTTTCAAAATCTGCGCGTCGGGTTCGGAAATGCGTTTTTTATTTTTGTGCAGCTTCGAAATCGCATCG
>JAZODZ010000425.1:0-12164 GCA_045597285.1 Myxococcota bacterium | reverse complement strand
CCGCCGATGCGTATTGGCTTTGATTGATATTGATACCGGAATAAATGATGGGTTATTATATATATATTATAAACGATAAACTTCCGGGAAGCCAATAGCATCGGCATGCCGGCGCGTATTGGCTTGTGCGATTAATTGTTACAACATCGATTCAATTATAACAATTATCATCAATTATATAAATCATAAGCAAGCCAATAGCGTGGCGTAAAAATATAAATCAGCTATTGGATTCGGATTTGGAAGAAGGCTGATCCTTTTTGATCTGCGCTTCGCAGAGCGTCGGATTTTTGCGGCGCGTAGATTTGGAGCCGATTTGGCGTTCGAGGGCATCCATGCAAGCGGCAATTTCGTTCGTAGGCGTGAGTTCGTAGGCTTTATCGTATGCACGGAGCGCACGTTTGAGCAGGCTTTGCGCGTTCGTGATGCGGAAAAGCTCGAGATAGGAATTGGCGAGGTAAAGCCACGCCTCGTCATCGCGAGGATTGAGCTGCGTGACTTCGGAAAGGCGACGGATGGCGAGTTCAATTTTAGGCTGCGTCACGGGGCGAGAGAGCGCGAGCGTAATGCCGAGATTGGCCATGACGGACTTGAGCGCCTCGTAATCCTCGATTTGGCGCAGGATATCGAGCGAATGCTCGAAATACTGGATGGCTTCGTCGTCCTGACCGATATCGCGCCGGGTCATGCCGAGAAGATTAAGTGCCTGGGCGAGCAGAATTTTTGAGAAATTCTGCATCGAATTGACGCGAATCGTGAGCGGCTCGATGAAGGGCTCAACCGTTCGCAGGACGGCCTCGAGATCGCCTTCGTCGTAGGCTTTATGCGCGTAATCGAGCATGTCGGAGAAGAAATTCTGCGGCATACAGAACGGATCGATGCGCTCGGGAACGAAGTCGTTGACGTCCTCGAAATAGTTGATGAACGAGCCGTTATCCTGCTCGATATAGAGACAGGTTTTGGGGATATTGAATTTCTTGCAAATCGGATTGAGGTGAACGAGGCACTCGGGATCGGCATCGTTCGTATTGGCGAGCACGATAAAGACGGTCTTCGAACAAAGGATTTCGTCGAGGAGTTCCAGGGCTTTGGGAATATTGCTGACCGGGGCGTCGAGCGGCTCGAAGAGACATATCGCGCGTTCGCCGATTCTCTGCGCGACGGCACCGTGAGATAGCGTGGCACTTTGCCGTGCCGTTTTCAGCGCGTTCTGCGCAACGAGAATATTAGCCTCGCTAGTGAGATTTCGGTTTCCGCGGGGCACGACGTGATGCGCGAGGAGGAAATTGAAGTAACGGATTCCGAGTTCGCGGGCATTGTCGCCGAGAATTCTCGGTTTTGTGCTGCTCGTCATATCGATGGCCGGAGCTTCGTTAATTTGTGCGTCCATGAGGGACGCGAGCGTCATCGAAGGACGTGAAACGAGGGGCTCCTCGCAAGTAATACGGCTGTCGTCGTCATCATCGAGGACGACGAATTCGTCATGGTCGAAAACGGACGGCATGCCCGGAATGGCGAGATCCGGATCAGAAAAAGCATCGAGATTGAGCTGTAAATCGTCATCCTGCGAAAAGAGCTCGGGCGTCTGGCCGTCGGCATTGGACGGACGCGAAAGTTTTTTATTCCCGGCCCCGGAAGTTTTGGTCGAGATAGAAGCGGTGTGATCTGTACGGCCGACATAGACTGCCATGATTGCGGCAATCGCAATGAGAATGATACCGATGATCAGACACAACGACAGCATTAAACGAGGCCCTCCCTGCCCGTAACTTCAGCCAATACCGAAGTGCGCAATCCATGCGCAACAATCTGTCCTTACGACAGCGGCCAACGCGTATATCACAAAGAAAACGGCGTGACAACTTTTGGACGTTTTTGAAAAGTAAAGGGGATGGCTATTGCGCAAAAGCAATTGGTGTGATAAAGAGGCGCGGTGCATTTTTTGAGATGATGCACGTTAAACGGGTAATTAAGCGCCGACGGCAGAAAACAGTCGGCATGAAGGAGAATTTAGATGGCAGAAAGAATTCCGTGGGAGTATTTCATTCTTCGTCGTCACATAGACAGCATGGGTATCGTCAATTATTTGAAAGGTGACACGAAAGAAGCCGTGTGTTCGCAAAACGCTGATGAATCTCAGGTTTTGGGCATTTTTGGTGATCATGGTTACGAGCTGTGCAGCGTCCAGATTCTTCGCACCGGTGACACCAAGTACTTTCTGAAACGTCCGAAAAAACAATAATTCAACGGGGAATCCCCAAAGGGAGCATATTTAAATGGCTCGAGTAACAGTAGAAGATTGTCTGGAAAAGATTCCGAATCGATTTGCGATGGCCTTGTTGGCGAGCAAACGCGCTCGTGATATTCTTCAGGGAAAGGAGCCAACGATCGAGACGGATAACAAGCCTTGCGTAACAGCCCTCCGCGAAATCGCGGAAGGGAATGTGCACTGGGATCTTCCCGTCGAAGACATACTTTGTGGCAATATTCCGGAAGCGAAGAAGAAGAATCGTCGCAACCGCAAATCCTGAAATTATGACGCCGCTTCAAATGAAGCGGCGTTTTTTGTAGGAGGTAAGATGCGTCCGTTCGTCTTTGGAAAGGCAGTTTTGATTTCTGCCGTGGCGTATTTTTGTGTGTTTTTCCTCTTTTCTGCACCAGTTCAGGCGCAGAGTGACCAGACGCGCGTCGTCTGGCAGCTCGATTGTGAATCCGATCTGAGCAGCGCCCAGTGCGATCAGGCAAAGTCGGTGATGCTCCAAACCCTTTCACGTGCCAAGGAACGCCATTTTGCCGGCGATAACAGCCTGACACAGAAGATTCGCAAGGAAGGCGTGAACTTTCCCGAGTGTTTTACCGAGGGTATGCCATGTACGGCAGGCGGTGCTTTCGTATTGGATGTTTTTAATGTCGATGCGTATGCGAAAGCGCGATTTGGTTACAGCAATGATGAATGGACGGTGGCTTTAAGCCTGTATCAAAGCAATTATTCGACAGCGGTAAAACTCAATCGGTCTGGCCCTAATCTGCCCGAACTGCTCCAATCGGTTGCCGGTTCGCTTTTTGAACTCGAATCCGGTGTAGAAATTACAAGTACTCAGCGCGATGTCGAAGTGTACATCAATAAAAAACTGGTTGGAAAACTGCCTCTGAAAATGAAGACTTCGGTGGGCGATCAGGTCATTACCTTTAAAAAAGATGGCTATGTTTCGGAGGAATGGAGGTTTACTGCTCAAAAAGGCGGAATGTATACCAAAACGGTTGAGTTGAAGCCCGAAGAAACCCAGCTGACCGTTCTGACTAGCGCGGAAGATGCCCATGTCTTTATCGATGGTGTGGAATGGGGACTCGCCAACGAAACCCATAACATACTTCCTGGGGATCATAAGATTGAACTGAAATCTGAGACACACCATTCATATTCGCAAGATTATAAAGTTTATCCTGGAACGCCGCAGACGATTCAGGTTGCGATGCTTCCCAACAGCCGATCGCCTTATGAAATACGCCATGAAGGCATTGAAAAGTATCGCCTTTCTGTAATGATAGGTGCCCATTTTGCCTGGCAGGATATGCGGTTTGCCGATGAACGCATCGATGGGAAGAAACCAGAGCTTGGGGCGGCTGGTAAGGGGGTCATAGCTGGCGTGTCAGCTTCTTTGAATTATGAAGACAAATACTGGGGAATCAGTTTTCTCAGATTGGATCTCGCAGGCGGCAAAAATAATAAGTTGTTTGTCGGTTTGTATCCGGCAGTTCTAAAGGCGCATTCCACGATTTCGAAGGTTCAGCTCGAAGCGTCATTTGGGCTTGGTTATTCATATAAACGGCTCAAATATGATGGCAAAATGTTGACTGAAAACGCATTTTCGATAGATTTTTCGCTAGGCGCAAAGTATTTCTTCAGCGAGGAATTCTTCGCCCATCTGTCGTATGACTTACAATACGATGCTGTAACCGATGGGAAAGTTCGCAACGGTTTTACATTAGGTGTCGGAATTAATTTCCCGGTCTGGATGCGGACGGATGAAGTCCCAGAGGTCGATGAAACGGTCATGGATGATGATGTTCTCTCGACCGACGGCATTGTTCCGGATAATGAACTTCCAAATATTGAACTCGATGATGACGAACTCCCGAATGACGAACTCGAAGATAATGGCGAGGAGGTGGAATAATATGCGGCTGAAACATATATTATCTGCAATTGCATTATGTTGTGCCCTGTTGCCCGGATTGGCCTTTGCACAGTCGAGTGGGGAGGAGTTATTTTTGCAGGGTAACAGCTTATATAACCAGAAAAAGTATCAGGAAGCTGTGGCATCGTATGTGCGAGCTATCCAGATACAGCCGATGGGACAACCGAAAGCCTATTTGAACTGTGCGCGTGCCTACACGATGCTAAAAGATTATCCTTCGGCGCAAAAATACTACGAGTTTTATGAAGAAGTCGATCCCGATTCGGCGGCAGATCGCAAGGTGAAGGCTGAATATAAGGCTGTAGAAAAGAAGGCAAAGGGCGAGGATGCCGTGGCGAATGCGTCTCAGATGACGGTATTGAATCAGATCAATGCGTTGCTGTCGTCGAATGGACCTTATTTGACACGGCAGGGCAACGGTGTGCTGGCCTATTACGATGTATTGATCCGTGCCGGATATGCGGAACCCAATCTATATAATATACAGAAAAAGATTATCAGCGGCATGACGACGGAGCTCGAGATCGATATCACTCCGCCGCCGGGGCAGCCACTTCCAAATCTGGACAGAACGGGCTGGGAATTCATCCATACCAAGATATCGAAACTACACCAGTTCGCCGATGTTCAGCCCGACAGCAAATATCTGGCCGCTGTAGAAACTCTGGCCTCGGCCTGGGAAGCCTATTATCGCGGCGATTATGCAGAAGCCAAGGAAGCATTTCATACGGCCTGCCAATACAAGCCCGCACTTCCGGCGGCATATTGGGGACGGCTGATGCTCAATTTCCAATTGGAAAATCTCGATGTCCTTCTGGATGGCATCAAAGAAACTGAAGCCGTATATAAAAAAGCGGATATCACGGGGATGGAACCGTATTTCGATCTGCTTCGGGCGCAGGCGTACCGCAATCTTGGCGAAATAGAGAAAAGCCTTGAGTGGCTGTCGAAAATGCAGGAGGGATTATAATGAAAACGGTCGAGACTTTTTATAAGCCAGGTCTCGAACCGGTTGAGGAATTGTTATCAAGATTGGAAGACAATCATCGCGAGGTACACGCCCGTGGACTGCGGTTCTCAGTATTATGGCGGACATTGGCGATATTGTTTTCGGTCGTGGTGTTTGGTTATTTATCATATATTTGCCTGGATATTTTTGTCAGAACAGCCGCATTTTGGAGCTGGTGCCTTATCATTGTATTGGGGCCGGTCTGTTTGTTTTATATTCCGTGGTTTTTAATAACCTCTTTTAAAAAGCGTCTTGAATCCTTCAAACATTATAAAAATATCTATGAAAACGGTGTCGGTGCAAAAGGCGAAATCAACACGCTCACTCACGTCACAGGAAGGGAACAGGATTGTTCCCATATTGAGAAACGACGCGAAAATGCACGCGGTAAAGTTCGCGTAGATTATACATTTGAATATGGTAGCGGTCTGAAAACCGGGACAGCCATATTACGCGAGAGCAGTGTGGAATATCTCTATATAAACAGAAAAGTATGTGTGATATATCTGCCTGACAATCCCCTGGAAAATATGTTGTTCCCGATTCCCGGCAATGAATTTTTTGAATACCAATTTGACGCGGAATAATGTTTTGGTGCGGCTATCGCGAAGCGATACGCCGCTCGTATGGTGCGGCTATCGCGAAGCGATACGCCGCGTGTTTTGTTAAATAGGATGCAAAAGCATATTCGCCAATATATTCAACACCTTCTGGAATCGCAATATTCCTTATTCCGCAGTCGTAAAATGCATAACTCCCAATGCTGCGCAGGTTTGAAGGAAGGCTGATCTCTGAGAGCTTTTTACATTTTTCAAAGACACCTTCGGGATTGAAAACTGTTACGCCCGGAATAGCTTTCAGGGAACTCGAGAGTCGGACATGAGATAATTTCTGACAACGGTTAAAAGCCCCCATGCCTAGTGATATAATCGTGTCCGGCATGATCACGGATTCAAGCGAATTGTTGTTCATGAAGGCTTTGTGTGCGATGCATTCAGTCGCTTCAGGTATCACGTATTCAGCATCATTTCGATTATCGGGATAATGAATCAAAGTCTTTCTGTCTCTCGAAAATAGCACACCATCGACTTCTACGACCTGATCCCATTCAAATGCATTTGCCTTCTCGTCATCGCCAGGTGTTTTGGTTCGCGAATGGAATGCGCTTTCGTACATATTTTCATCAAATACATGACCGTTCCAGGCCAAATCCAGGCTGGATGCGTTTCGTGGACGCATCTGAATCGGAATGCTGATGGGATGAACTTGATTGTTATCATGATTTCTGATCATATCGATATTGGAACGATCCCATTGCGGCTTGTCTGCAGCAGGCAGAAGAGAATTAATGGCTTCGACGAGACCAAACGCAGTTCCTTCAAAAGCACTGATTTCCTTTGCTCGCCAGACAGCCCCGATCTCGATCACGCTCAGTGTTGACGGCAGTCGAACTTTTTCAAAGTACGCGGAATTATCCGAAATCGCGTTTGTTTTTTGTTCATATCGTGCAAATGCATAATAACCGATATATCGCACGCCCTCAGGAATCGCGATTTCTTTGATTCCGCTGTTATAAAAGGCATGGTTGCCGATAAATACCAATCGCGACGGCAATTTCACTTCACACAGATTGACGCAATTTTCAAACACGCCGTGTTTCAGATAACTCGTCCCAGGAATGCTTTCAATATTATCCGAAAAGTTTACATTTCTCAGTTGTGTGCAATGATAAAAAGCCGCCATGCCAAGACGTCGAATACTGTCGGGCATTTGGATAGTTTCCAGATAAGGATTTTCAGAAAATGATTCGTCTCCGATCATTTCGGTGCCATCCGGAATCCGATATGTCTTGTCTTTGCACCCTTTGGGATAATAGATGAGTTTCTTTTTGTCTTTCGAAAATAACACCCCATCTATCGTACAATACTGACCATATAAATCTTCATCGATCTCGAACCATTCCAAATTCGCAAATTGTTGTAGCGAGGATAGTTCGAGGCGTTCGTGCAGATTCGTGATCGTGTATTTTTTAATGAGGTTGAACAGTTTGTCACTGCCGCAATTCTGGTTGCACTTGGCCGGAATCTGAACAGGACTCACGATTTGCTCGATCTGACTGCAATTGTTGAATGCATAATTATCAAAACTATTCGTATTTTCTGGAATTACACATACTTTGTCGTTGCGTTTATATCGAAACAGCAGATTTCTAATCATGCTGCATGGTTGTCGTTCAGTCTCCCCCTCCAGCCATACAGATCCATCGAACGCATCTCGCTGGTAAACCAAAGTCGAGCTCATAAACCGAATGGATATACATCGAGTGCCTGAAAATGCACGGCTTCCAATGCGTTTAATTTTTCCGGGAACAGTGCATTCATCCTGCATTCCTGCCGAAAAGACATATTTGAGTTCCTTGTTGATGACAAGCATCGTCCCAAATGATTGAATATTTTTGTTTTTTTCAGGTACGGCAATTCGTTTCAGATTGGGAAACATACGGTTGTCGGCACGTATTCTGTAAACCCATTCCGGAATATACAGAACGCGTACATGCTCAAAAATAGGGCAATCATCGCCTGCCTCGTCCCACAAAATGATGTTCTCATCAATGCGGGCATTTCTGTATTCGTCTGGTATCCGAATCTCTTCAGCCGCATCGGCAATCCCGACGATCTTATATCGTATGCCAGGCACCAAATCGAGCAGTTTAAATGTGGTGCCTTGATATGTATAAAGCTGGCTGTACATGACTTCCCCTGAGAATTTGTATCATTCGTTTATGGCATGGGATGCGGGCGTCAAGCCCGCGTCTCATGCCAATCTCACTTCTAATGACTAATTATTCAGCAACGCATCGATTTCCTGCTGCAACTGCTTTTCACGATCATAGACAAGCAGTGCCTTGTTATATTTGTAATAATCATCCGATCCCCAGTGAGCAATGTAATCACGCGAATAGCGGTTCATCGTCAATTCTGTTACAAACAGCACCATTTCCTGCCCGTCTCCCCAGCACTTGCGTATAAATCCAAATGCATTCGACAGGCGTTGTGCTGCCTCCGTAATCTGTACTTCATGTTGTTTTGCGCGTTCATTAAAATCCTTCTGAATCACCTGAAAGCGCTGTTTCTTGGTTTCCGATGATAATTCAACATATTCGGTTAAAAGTCGTATGGTTCCTTTTGATACCGAACGTTCAAAACTGTCGTCAATCCCTGCCGATTTCTTCTGGGTCATCCCCTTCGCGATTTCTTCGCACCTGGATTCCAGCAGGCTGGCAAGCGTGTCATCGGTATAGCGTACCTTGATTAGACGCAGAATTTTAACCGATTTCTGCAATATTTCTTCGTTCAGAACGATATCAGAAAACTGCTCACAAAGGGTATCTTTTAGCAGCGATATGACCGACAAGCGTTCATCAAATTTCGCATTTTTGGCTTTCTCTACGGTAGCTGAATCATCAATACCTTCCAGAATGTTTTTTATCTCATAATTGCTCCGATATTTGAGAAAGAGTTTATAGTATGCTGCAAACGCTCTGGCAGTCTGTGGAATTGTGATATATTGCATGATGAGCGATGTATTCACTTCAAAATGATTCCGCTCGTAACCGCGCAACGCATTCGATAAATCTTCCCAACCACGTGCCGTGATGTATTGCTTTCCATCGACGGTTGTCGTGATTTTATAAAAGTTGTCGTGATTCAAATCGAGAAAGGACAGGATCGCTGGATGTACGCCGGCGGACGACGCATATTCTTTCCAAACCTGATAATCGGCTTCGATCGTCAGATATTTCAGACGATCCATTGTCGCGATGTCGAACTCTTTCACGGATTTGTTGAATTGCGGCGGGTTGCCTGCTGTCACAACGACCCAGCCCGGCGGCACCTGTTCATTGCCAAACCGCTTGTACTGCAAGAATAACAGCATCGACGGAGCCAGTGTTTCGGAAACGCAGTTAATTTCATCCAGGAACAAAATGCCCTCACGCTTGCCCGATTTGGCCATGACATCGTAAATAGAAGCAATAATCTCACTCATCGAATATTCCGATATCGTGCATTTTCGCCCCTCATACTCTCGCTCGCTGAGGTACGGCAACCCAATCGCGCTCTGGCGGGTGTGGTGTGTCATCGAATAACTTACGAGCGCAATATCCATTTCGGCTGCAATCTGCTCCATAATGGCAGTCTTGCCAATGCCGGGGGCTCCCACCAAAAAGACAGGTCGTTGACGAACTGTTGGAACAATGTAATCACCATATTTGTCCTTTTCGAGATACAATTTAATGGTGTTGCTGATTTCACGTTTTGCATCTTTAATATTCATTCTTTAGGCTCCTTCCAGTAAACGCGCATTGCCCAGGATGGCACCGTTTTTTCGAAATAATCATCCAAAAAGACAAAGGCGGTTTTGTATCCTGTCGGCTGTTTCGGATATGTTCCGTAGCCATCGGTAAAGTAAATCAGGCCGTTCAAATCGGTCAGTACGCGTTCTTTTCGAAGTTTTTCCACATATTCGAACACAGGGCGAAAATCCGTTCCGCCGCACCCCCTCACTTTAAAATTCTTGCTATATGCCTCGATTTCTTCAATCCTGTTGATTTGAATATCCTCTTGAACAGTGGCATCACACTGAATGATGTGGATATTGACTGCTGAATTGAAGCATTCGGTTGACTTGAGAATGCTGTAGGTTTTGTTTAAGAATTTCCTGACCAATTCTCCAGCACACGATCCAGAAGTATCTATGGCAATCACAAACTCGCGGATTCGTTTCACCTCCCGATATTCCAACGGTTCAATGAGCAGCTTTCTTGGCCCGGGCATACTCAGGCCATACATATAATACATATAGTCGAATTCATCGGAATCGAGCGTCACCACTTCTTCGAGCATCGCAAACTGCCGTAAGAATTCATCATAATCCATCTTGTCACGCGTCAGATAATCGATATTCAGCTCAATCATCCCGGGTTCCGTACCCTGGCCTGAAAATGCTTTCATGTCCATCGATATTCGTTGTGCCGCTTCTTTCCATTCCTCACATTTCGACATATCCAGGATGGAGCTGCCCTGCCCAATCGAAGTTGTCTCTTCGCCCTCAGCATTTCCACTCGGATCCGTCTCACCATCGCCACCTGCATCGCCAGATGTACTGCTATCTGATTCGTTGCACTCGGAATCGTCATCATCCAATGTTTTTTCGTCATTCAACTCTCCATTATTTGTATCGCCACGCTCGGTATCATCATTATTGGAATTGCAGTCGCCAGGTTCATCGCTATGCTGGTTATCTTCATCGCGTTCATTTCCCTTTTTCAGTTTCTTCTCGTCAGTATCGCCATCTTTACTCTTTTGGTCTTTGATATACACTAACTTAGGTTTCATCCAAAAATGCGAATCAAATGTAAATAGTCTGCGCAAAATCTCGTGTTCGTTCTGACGTTCGTCCAAATAATGTATGACTTCATCCGACGTCAGAAGTGGCACTTCTTTATTTATCTTTTGGATTATCTGAAACCTCGTGTCATCGTCCGGAAGCTTAAAATCTTCAAGTTGCATCAGAATACTCGCTTCGATCATGATGTCGTATGCGAGCCCCAGGATATCGATATCATTTGTCATGGCTTGAAATGGGTGCAGATAGATGCAGTGAAACACTGAATGTAAAAATCGACGCATTTCAAGTATTGGATTCTCGCGAAAACGATGCACCAACGCTTCTGGATCATAAAACAGCATGGTTCCATCCGTTCCAAATCCATCCGGAACCAGGCAAAACGGACTCACTTCAAGGCGGTATAGTGCCGGTTCCAAAAAACGATATTGGAAGAACAGCCGGTTTCGGATGTACCCAAGCAGTTTGTTGGATAGTTCTGTAAGTTTATCTTCATTCATCCTTGTGTCTCCGTATTAGTCCGTAGATTCTGCTTTTTACGATTATCCTTCACAAACGTAGTGATTTTCCACGCTTCCCTGTTTCGCTCAAACATTGCAAAATATATGAAGTAACAACAGGCAAGTTTTTATTCCCAACGAGTTTCAGCAAATTTTTTAATGCCTGTGGCCTGAACACACGTATCTCGAGCAGTTCGATGAGTTCTTCCTGTTTTTCAAGTTCGATGAGCTGCTTGGCATAATTCATTGCGATGCGTCTAAAAAAGTGCGCATATTCTGTATCGTCTCCATATTCCCGGTATATAGTGCACAAAAAACGGTATTTAAGCAATGACTGCGTGAAGTAAGAATAACACTTCATGTATTTGGTAAAATCGAATTTCGGTTCATTCCATGCGTCCGATAGATAACTAATTCCTTCGACTTTTAAACAGTTAGGCAGGAAAACTCGCATTTTGGAACCATCCGTTCGAATGATTTCCAGTTGAATGTTTTCAATGGTACTCGAGCTATTGATACCCAATGATTTAATCAATCCTTTGGCAGTTCCTTCGTAACAACGAATGATCGGTATATTGCATAGGGCATCATATCCAACGCTTTCAACACTTTGAGGAAGTTCAATTTCCTGAATAGAAGAAAGCACAAGTGCCCTGGCAGCGATATGTTTTAATGTTGGTGGAAACTGAATGTGATGCAATTCGCAGCCAGATTCAAATGCGAAACTGCAAATTTTTTCTACACCTTCGGGAACGGTATAGGTGTCCCCAGGTCGCTTTGGAGGATAATATATCAATGATTTCATGTCTTTCGAGAACAAGACACCATCAATTGTAATACAATCCGTTTCATAGCCTGCGGCGGTTTCATCGTACAGAATGGAAAAATATTTCAGTTTTGGAAACCGTCTAATGGTATTGATCTTGTACAAAAAAAGTTGACACATTTTCCACAAGGTTTTTGTTAAATTGGCAAAGCCCTAGGAGGGGTGTCTATGAGCAAGAGGAAACACTACGACAATGAGTTCAAAATTCAGGCAGTCAAGCTGGC
>JAZODZ010000424.1:0-14092 GCA_045597285.1 Myxococcota bacterium | reverse complement strand
GCTTCGGCTTCGTAGGTGAGTGCGATTCGGTGGCGGAGGACATCTGGCGCAATCGTCTTGATTTCGTGTGGCGAGAGGTAGTCGCGGCCGTTCAGTAGCGCGTGGGCCTTGCCGGCCTTGACGAGGTTGATCGACGCACGAGGCGAGGCGCCCATTTCGATGAACGGTGCAATGTCGGACAGGCCGTAGTCTTTGGGGTAGCGCGTCGCGTTGACGAGATCGACAGCATACGAACTGACTTTGTTATCCATGTGGATGTTTTCGGCGGCCGCTTTGGCCTGGAGTACCGTTTCCATGTCCATGATTTGGCGAACCGTCGGCACCGGTGATGCGCCGGCCATGCGCTCGACGACGCGGATTTCTTCTTCACGCGTCAGGTAGCCGACCATGACTTTGAGCATGAATCGGTCGAGCTGGGCTTCCGGCAGGGGGTACGTGCCTTCCTGCTCGATCGGGTTTTGCGTGGCCATGACCAGGAATGGTGAGGCCATTTGGAAACTTTCGTTGCCGATCGTGACTTGTTTTTCCTGCATCGCTTCGAGCAGTGCGGACTGGACTTTTGCCGGCGCACGGTTGATTTCATCGGCGAGGATCAGGTTGCCGAAAATGGGGCCTTTCTTGATCGAGAACGTCGCGTCTTTCGGATTGAAGATTTCGGTGCCTGTGACATCGACAGGCAGCATATCCGGCGTGAACTGGATACGTGAAAACGTGGCATTCAGGCATTCGGCAAGCGTCCTGATTAAGAGGGTTTTGGCAAGGCCGGGAACGCCTTCGACGAGAATGTGCCCGCCTGTAATCAGGCCGATCAGAAGACGGTGAACAAGGGCATCCTGCCCTACGACGACTTTGGCTATTTCTGATTTGACGTCGGCAAACTTGCGCTGAAATTCAAGGACATCGCCATTAAAATTGCTGCTCATTCAGAGAACTCCTAAAAAACATGAATTACGGCTCAGAAGGTCGTTACAAACGACAGCCACATAAACGAGGGCGCAACCTGAACACATTCCCGAAAAAGGCAATTTTTTTTTAGATTTTCACAAATAATTTGTCACTAATTCAGACACTAACGGTGTTTCTGAATTTCGCTTATCGAAAACAGGCAATAGGCAGTAGGCAGTAGGCAATAGGCAATAGTTCTTCTTCCGATGGTGATTCTGAAATACGTGTTCTTAATGGGGCCGCAACGCGGGCGGGGTGAGGTCAAAAAAAAGGCGCTTATAAAAAGCGCCCTGGAATTCATTACGGTGATTCGGAATCAGTTAAAAGTGAGTGATTTCACCGCTTTCTGGCAATTTTCAATGATGGTCATGGCATCTTCACGGGTCGAATCGTATGTGCAAGTCAGAACGAGGGCTTCGTCTTTGTGGGGGACGAGCGTCTGTTCCATTTTGACTTTGTAATTGATGACGGTGTAGTTGCCTTTGACGACGAGGACATCCTGCCCATTGAGCTTGGAAAGCTCGAAGTCGGTAATCTCGAAGTCTGTGAACATACCCTGATATTGCTGTGTCAGGACATCTTTCATTTCCTTGACGAGATCTTCGCTGAGGGGAATGTTTTCGGAGATGGTCACGATGTTCAGGCTGTCTTTGAACCCTTTTTCTTTTGAATCCTGGGCGCTGAGATTCATAAAGATCACGTCCGTGTTTCGAATCGAATAGTGTTCGCGCACGTTTTCGGGCAATTTTTTCAATTCTTTTTCGCTGAGATATCCGGCGACATGAATCCAGCCTTTCGGGGGCGTGATTTCGTATGAACCGCCATTGAAAACATCTGAATCATCTTGTGCAACGGCGTTGGAAGCGAACAAGGTGAGGGCTGCAAGCCCGGCTAACATCCAACTAAATTTTTTCATAAATCCATCCTCAAAACGGGAAGAGACACAAAAACAGAGAATTGCCTACACTGAAACGCATTGTCTGTCAATATTCGATGATTGGTAATTGACTGTTCAGACTCTCACAGAGTTTCTGAATGACGTAGTCTTGTCGAAATGAGGCAACAGGCAATAGGCAGTAGATAGCAATGAGGTAAGAACGTTGTTTTTTATTATTTCTTTGTCCTCTTGAGGGAGAAGCAGTTAGGAATATTGCGAGCGAGTGTCTGCGTTCGTAAGTAGGATAGTTGCTGGTTCAGGCCCATAAAAAAAGCGGCAGGAAATCTGCCGCTTTCACATCGTGTTGGTTATGAATTAGATGGCGAAACCTACATTGAGGCTGAACATGAAGCCATGAATCGGTTTCGTGGTATCGACATCATTGTGGAAGGGCGCTCTGTCGGGGGCTTCTTCGATGGTGTAACGAGCATCGAGACCGATTTCGAAGCCGCTGGCGATGAGGCTGATACCGCCGCCGAACTGGCCGCCGAGCTGGACGTAAGTGTTGTTGTAATCCATGTGACCCCAGTCATCTTCGAGTGTGGTGAAGTTTGCGGCAAAGGCTGCGGCACCGTAAACATCGAGCGAACCGTAATCGAAGATATGGACGCGTGCACCGAGCGCGAGGGGGACTTTGAGGTAGTTGGTGCAGGTGGTATCATCGTCGTAATATCCGAATAGATAATCGTTTGTGAATTCGATCGATATCCAACGGCTCGGACGATATTTCATGTAGAAGCCGAATCCGCCTGCAATTTTGCTTCGGAGTTCAGCGCCGTTGTAGAAGTACGTGGTGCTGGGAACGAGGCCAACGCCGCGAATGCCCATACCGAACGTGGAACCGATGAAGGGCTGGGGATCTGAAACGACGACCGTCGAAGGCGAATTGACATAGACGACTTCGGTGCGAGGCGGGGGAGGAGGAAGCGGTCTGTAATAGTGAGGACGATAAACCGGACGAACGACGGGGCCGAAAACCGGGCGAGGTGCGGGGCCGTGTCTGAAGCCAGGGCCAGGGCCGTGACCGCGGCCGGGATGGGCGAGCGTGGCTTCAGTATCTGTCAACGTAATTTCGGTTGTAATCGATGAATCGTCCTGAAGCATTTCTGCAAGTGAAACTTCTGCAAATGCGCTCGCAGGTGCAAGGGCTATCGTGGCTGCCAATAATGCCGTACTCAGCTTTGTCATGTCATCTTCTCCTTATGTGAATGCGCTTTAAATCGTTCTGCGTTTGATTTGAATTTTTCGCGACTCATTCAGAGTCTGGAGAGGAATAAAGCGAGTTCTGTGCCAAATTTGACTTTTATTAAAAATCGAGTTCTCCGGCGTCGCCGGCGTGTGCCATGACGAATTTAAACCTCGGTTTCGGGTCATTTCCCATGAGTTCTGATACGACGGTTTCGGTTTCTTCGGCCTGTTCTGGTGCAATTTCGACACGGAGAAGCCGGCGAGTGGCAGGATTGAGTGTCGTTTCATAGAGCGTTTGTGGCATCATTTCACCCAAACCTTTGAAACGTGAAATCTGCACTTCTTCGATGGTCTTGTGATTTTTTCGCAACAGGGCGTCGCGTTCTTTCTCATCGAGAACCCAATACGTTTTCTTTCCGATGTCGACACGGAACAGTGGAGGCTGTCCGATGTAAACATATCCGGCATCGATAAGTGGGCGCATTTGTCGATAGAAGAATGTGAGCAAAAGCGTCGATATATGGTGTCCGTCGCTATCGGCATCGGCGAGTATGATGACTTTGTGATAACGCAGGTGATCGAGGTTGCAATCTTTGCCGAGAGAGCAGCCCAGGGCATTCGCAATGTCGCATAATTCCTTGTTGTTCTGGACTTTTCCACTGCCGGCGGTTTCGGCGTTCTGGACTTTGCCGCGAAGCGGAAGAATGGCTTGAATGCGTCTGTCACGACCTTGTTTTGCCGAACCGCCGGCTGAATCGCCTTCGACGAGGAAAAGCTCACGTTCGGCGGGATTGTCCGAGGTGCATTCGGTGAGCTTTCCCGGAAGGTTGAGCTTTCTGGATGCTTTTGCGGACTGCGTGATATTTTCGGCGGCCTGTTTTGAGGCCTGACGGGCTCGTGCTGCAACGATGATTTTTGAAGCAATCGCTTGTCCTGCCTGTGGATGCGAGTTCAAAAAAGCCTCGACTTCGTTTTTGACGGCGTTGGAAATCCAGGAACGGATATCGACATTGCCGAGGCGTCCTTTGGTCTGTCCCTGGAACTGTGGGTTTGCGATAAAGAGGCTCATGGCAGAGAAAAGCCCTTCGCGGATGTCTTCGCTCATGACTGTGACACCGCGGGGGATTTTTTCATGGGCTTCCATATATGTTTTAACGGCTTTTTGCAGGCCTTCACGGAGGGAGCCTTCGTGCGTGCCGCCATCGGGTGTGGGAATGGCGTTGACAAAACTCTGAGTGACTTCGCGGGTTTGTTCGCACCAGCAGATGGCGGCGTCGAACCGTCCCATGTCGTCGTTGCGGCTAATCGTGCAAATTTCGCCCTGGACTTTTTCGGTGCCGGCATTTTCGATCATGTGTGAAATGAGGTCACACAGTCCGCCGTCAAACCGGAAAGTTTCATGGGTTTTGTTGACTTTGTCGTCGTAAACGATTTCGAGGCCGTTCAAGAGGTATGCTTTTGTTTCGAGCCGTTCGCGGATGAGTTCGGTGTCGAAGTGGATGTCTTCAAAAATTTCACTGTCCGGGCGGAAAAAGATGGTTGTTCCGGTCATTCGGCTGTTACCGATGCGGCGGACTTTTGTCTGGGGCTGTCCCTGGCTGTATCGCTGTTCAAAGATGCCGCCGTCGCGTTCGACGTGAACCTTGAAATCGATGCTGAGCGCATTGACGACGCTGGAACCGACGCCGTGAAGGCCGCCGGACGTTTTGTAGTTGTTGTTGTTGAATTTGCCGCCGGCGTGCAGGCGCGTGAGAATGACCTGGAGTACGCTTTCTTTCGCCACGGGATGAATGTCGACCGGAATGCCGCGTCCGTCATCGGAAACCGTGATGGAACAGCCGTCTTCGTGAAGAATGACGCCGATTTTGCTCGCATAGCCGTTCATGGCTTCATCGATGGAGTTGTCCAGAATCTCCCACAGGAGGTGATGAAGACCGCTTTTTCCCGTGGACCCGATGTACATGCCTGGGCGCAGCCTTACGGCCTCAAGTCCTTCAAGAATTTCGATGTCTTTCGCTGTATATTCGTTGCTCATTCCAACCTCCTGGTATTCATCCGGGACATTCCCGAAACTTTCGGGCGGGCTTTCTAACATCTTTCGGAATTAACGGAATTTATTTTTTACAATTGCCAAATGGGAATGCATGTTTAATGTGGTATTACAGCCCGTCACGGCGGGCTGTTTTTTTGTGTTTAAGTTCGCATAATCAATGCGCTCGGAGAAATAGATGGATTCCCAGGACAGCAAAAGAAGACGAACCACCAAGACTGGTTCTGAAAATATAAGAAAAATTCTAGACGATGATTACAGTGAGAGTGAGAGCGCTGAATTACCAGTATTTCCGATCAATGACATGATCATTTTTCCGAACGGGTTTTCGGTCATGAAACTGAATTCCGAGGTTCAGGCCAATGCGGCGCTTCGTGCAATGCGTGAAAAAGAGCATATCGTTGCGGTTCCCGTTCGCCCTCAGTACAACATTGAAGAACTCTCCGGCTTGAACACGCTGGATGCTTTTTATCCCGTCGGTGTCTGTACGCGTGTTTTGAAGATAGTTCGCAAGGAAGAGAATGGGCTTTCATTCTGGCAGGTCACGATTCGAGGCATAAAGCGCGTGCAGGTGAAGTCTGTGTCGTACGATTCGGCGTATAATATTCTTCGCATGCATACGGTGGATGCCGAGGAGACTCGTCTTTCCATCATCGGTGAGGCTGTGTATGAGGAGCAGACGCTGCTTAGGACGGTTCGCCAGTCGGCAAAGGGGTATTTTGAGCGTTGTCAGGCGACGGAAGAAGTCCGCGAGGCCATTCGGCTTTGCGGGACGATTCAGGATGCCGGTCTTCTGTCGGATTTTTTGAGTGCGCACATCGATATGCCATACGAACAGCGAGCAGAACTGTTGGCGTGTCTGTCGATCCGCGATCGCCTTCAGCTCATTCTCGATGTTCTGGCCAATCAGATGGAAGTTGCCAAACTCGTGGCAACGACGGCCCAGAAGATTCGTACTGATCTCGACAAACAGCAGCGAGATTATTTTATTCGCCAGCATATCAAGGCACTTCGTGAGCAGATTGCGGAGGAACCTGAGAGCGATTCCGAGGAAATCAAGGCTCGCATTGAGAAGATGGATGCCGATCCAGAGGTCATCGATTACACGATGAAACAATGGAAACGGATGGTGATTCTGCCGCAGGCGAGCGCTGAGTATTCGGTGGCGCGATCGCACATCGAGACGTTGCTGGATATTCCGTGGCACGAGCAGACGGAGGATCATTTGAACATTGCCGATGCGCGTCGCATCCTCGATGAAGACCATTACGGCTTAAAGGATGTGAAGGAAAGAATCATTGAACACCTTGCGGTACTGGCGCTTCGCCATGATTTGAAAGCACCGATTTTATGCCTTTACGGGCCTCCTGGCGTGGGCAAGACGAGCATTGGCAAGAGCATCGCTCGAGCGCTCGGTCGCAAGTTCGAGCGCATCAGTCTTGGTGGTATTCACGATGAAGCGGAAATCCGTGGGCATAGACGGACTTATGTGGCGAGCATGCCCGGGCGCATTGTGCAGGCACTGCGCCATGCCAAAACGATGAATCCCGTCATGATGCTCGATGAAATCGATAAACTGACGAGCAACAACCACGGGGATCCGGCGAGTGCGTTGCTGGAGGTTTTGGATCCGGAACAGCACAATGCGTTCGTGGATAATTATATCGAGACGCCGATCGACCTCTCGAATGTTCTGTTTATTACGACCGCGAACAGCCTCGACACGATTCCCGGTCCGCTTCGCGATCGTATGGAAATCATAGAGATCCAGAGTTATACGCACGTCGACAAGCGTTCGATTGCGTCCGATTTTCTGATCCCGAAACTTCTCAAACAGCATGGTCTGATGAAGTCGAACATGTCGATTTCGGCTGAGGCGCTTGATCGCATCATTTCGTATTACACCCGCGAGGCTGGTGTGCGCCAGCTGGAGCAACGGCTTGGGGCCGTGTGCCGCAAGGTTGCGGCGAAAGTCGTCGAAGACCGCGATGCCGGGAAGAAAAAGACCCGCGTGAGCATCACGCCGAAAAATCTCGAAACGTATCTCGGCAAAACTCGCTATGATTACGACATGATCGAACCCGATAGATTGCCGGGCATTTCGACGGGACTTGCATGGACTTCGGTCGGTGGGGATATTTTGTTTATCGAGACGAACCGCATGAGCGGCAAGGGCGAACTCGTGATCACGGGTAAACTCGGGGATGTGATGCAGGAAAGCGTTCGTGCCGCGATGACGGTCGTGAAGGCGAATGCCGAAAAACTGGGGTTGGATCCGGCAGTCTTTTCCAAAACCGATATTCATCTGCACGTGCCGGCAGGGGCAACGCCAAAAGACGGGCCATCGGCAGGGTGCGCCATATTCACGGCAATCCTGAGTCTTTTCAAGGAAATACCGGTGCCGGCCACACTCGCAATGACGGGCGAAATATCCCTCCGCGGGAATGTGCTACCGGTTGGAGGTATCCGCGAAAAGGTTCTGGCTGCGCATCGCGCCGGCATCAAAACGATTCTTTTGCCGAAGCGAAACATGGCCGATCTGGATGAAATTCCGGAAGCTGTGCGCAACGAACTGACGTTCTATCCAATCTCGAAGGTCAGCGAAGTCGTGAAACACGTCTTCGATATCGATATCGAGATATAAAGGGGTGCGGCGTTTGCCGACAAACCAACAGCGATTGGGAAAGGCAGCCGGTAATGTCGCACCCGAAAACATATCGCATGGCGTATTGAGCGCATCACATAAGCGCGTGAAAGTTTGGGGTTGCTTGTTTTCAAAAGGGAAAACGCGCGAAATAGCCATGCGCAAAAAGCGGCGTATCGGCGTAGCCGATAGCCGCTTGACCATGAGAATAAGTTATTCTGTAATCAGAGTAATTTTGGCGTAGCCGTTTCCGGAGTGGCCAGTTTCATTGCTGCCGGACGGCGATTTGAACGACTGATTTCCGCCGATATTCTGTGTTTCGGTGAGATAATATTTTTCGTCGAGGAGCCATTTGCCGCCGATGACGGACTGGGCTGTGACGCCATTATCGACAGCGGCCTTAGTGAATACGAAGCCGGAGCCGCCCGTACCGCCTGCATTGTTGTGGTCGCCGCGGAAACCGCCGAACCAACCGCCACCGCCGCCGCCTTCATCGTTGACATATCGGGCGTGTTCGCCTTGTCCGAAAGCAAAGCCGTGGATTTGAGTGACGACGTGGTCTTTCGTGAACGTGTTTGGCATGGTCGAGACGCTGTAACCCGGTGCGTTGGCTGTGCAATAGAGAACGCCCGTGTGATAGCCGCATCCTGCGGTTTCGCCGCCGCCGTAACCGCCGCGTCCGTCGTCGCTTCCGTTGAGCGAACCGCCGGGATTGTCGCCGCCGCCGCCGCCAGCCACGATAACGCGTGCATAGAGGCTGTCTTCGACGAGTCGGATGTCGGTTGCGCCGCCGCCGCCGTAGCCTTCGACACCGCTGGTGTCAGAGCCGTTCGTCCACACGGTCGAGCTTCCGCCGCCGTTGTAACCGCCGCCTTTTCCGGGGCCGACGATATCCTGATGGGCTGATTTATAAGTGCATGTTCCCGTTGCGCAATACGTTCCGTCGCAACCTTCGCCGCTGCAATAACCGCGATAGCCTCGCGTGCCGCGTCCGCCAACGACGACGACCGTTTTGACAGGCTGATCGAGCGAGAGAACACCGGAAGCGTAGCCACCGAGGCCGCCACGGCTGGGTTTTGTCTGATCGTTGTTGACCGAGTCGCCGCCCGATGCGCCCCAGACTTCGAGTTTGTATTTGCCCGGATAAAGCGTCAATTCTTCGTGCTCGCCTTTGTATTCGAGATTGAGATTTTCAAATTTCGTAATGACCACGGCAACGTCGTTCGGATCGAGTTTGTCATAGGCGGCACATTTGGCACTGGTGACCGCACCGATTGTGATCGATGTGTTGATAGGCGTGCTTGGGGAATCGGCGGCCTGGACGAGTGTCGCAGTGATCGTTTGAGGCACATTCCAGTCCGTTTCGGTGAACGTCAGCGTGTTCTTGTCGATGGTGAAATGCGCAGTGTCGGCGCTCGAAACCGGCATCGTGACATCGCCCATGGGTTTTGCATTGAGAACGACATCGACGGTGCTCGTGAGGTAGCCGTTGTTGAGATAAATCGTCGTCGGTGTGACATTGACTGCGGCGATTTCGTTGTCGAGGCCCGGGGATGGTAGTGGCGAGTGAGGCTATTCCTTCACGGTCCAGACGAGGTCGAAGCGGTCTGTGCCGCGCTGGATATTGACTTTGCACGAGTTGGCGGCTTTGGCTTTTTCCCAGCTGTTGAAATATTCGTCGGGATTTTTGGGGAGCTTGCCGTCGATGCCGATGATGATGTCTTCGTCGGCGAGGTCGACGCCCTGGAAAGACTTGAGTTCCTTGATTCGATAGCCGAGTAGCGTGCCGCCGTCGGTGATGGGATCGAGTTTCATGCGTCCGAGAACGACGGCGGGACTTTTGCTGAAGAACTCATCGTAATCATTTCTGGAAACGGAAAAGCTGCGATCGATGGTAGGCAATTGGCTGGAACTCACGGTCGCAGCATCTGCGGCGGCGACTTCGCCGACACTGACAATATATTCGTCGCCTTCGTGGATTTTGGAGGGGTGTTCGGCTTCGGCCTTTTCGATGGCGGCGACATATCGTGCCTCATCCTTTGCCGACATTTCCTTATTTTTTCCCGTCGATGCACAGCCCGTGAGCACCAGAACAACAGCCAGACTTGTCAAGATTCCTTTTTTCATTTCCCTGAATCCTTTCTGAAATTTGTCAAAGCAAAATACTCGCATTTATTCATTATATCGCTATAAGGTAAAGCGCCAATTTTTAATAAAGGAGGCGACCTTGAAACTTTACCGCATTCTATTTCTGACCCTGATACTGTCGTTATTTTCAGGTTTTGCAACGATTGAGACGGCTCAAGCCACATCGGTTGTGTCGCTTTCCGATGCGCAACTCGTGGATTATTCCGATTACATTGTGCATGCCACGATCGTCAGGACTGAAGCGGTTCTGTACGATGACAACACGATCATTACGCGTGTCACGGTGCAGGTTCATGGGTATTTGAAAGCGCCAGATGGGGCGTCCCGTGCGGAACAGTTCGAGTTTTATACCCGCGGTGGGAGTGTTGGCGATGTGCAGCAGATGGTTCCGGGGGAGTACGAACCTGCCGTGGGGACGGAAGGCATATTTTTTCTGGAAAAAATACGTCGATTTGCGGGACTTCCATTCGTTCTCGGGCTGACACAGGGCGTATTTGCGGCTGACAAGATCCCCGTGACTCGGACGGATCGCAAGGTGTCGAAGTCGTTTCATCGCAATCACGAGTTTGTTCGGACGGCATCTGATTTTGAGAGGGCGGCAGATTTTTATGAACTTCTCGACATCATCAAACATACCGTTACGGAACGATCGGGGGCATCGAATCATGAATAAAATCGCCATCGTGATGAATAAATTTGCCATCGTGATTTTGTTGTTTTTGATTCCTGTGCCTGTATTTGGGTGGGAACAGACGATGACGTGCGGTGTCGATTTCGCATGTAAAGAAGGTCAGCTTCCCTTGCCGACATCGTGGAAATCGCCGTGTATCGGATTTCATCTGAATGAAAACGGCACGGTTGCAATGCCATACATAAGTGTGGAAAGCATCGTGAAAAAGTCGATCAACGCATGGATTCAGCCGGATTCGTCATCGCTTTACCCGTATTATTCGGGCAAAACGGATGAGGATCGCATTGGTTTCAATCCGTACATCAAGGAGAATGCGAACATCATCGTGTTCCGCGACAACGGAACATGGCAGGAGTCACCCGCGATGATGGCACTGACCACGGTGACGCATCGAAATTCGACGGGAGAGATTTACGATGCCGATATCGAGATCAACAGCAGTGATTATGTGTATGGGATATATGAAATAGACGGGGACGATGTCGTCGATTTGCAGAACGTCCTGACACACGAGCTAGGGCATGTGTTTGGTCTTTCCCATTCCACGAATTTAGCGGCGACGATGTTTCCCTATTCGTCGACAGGTGAGATTGCGCTTCGCGATTTGAGCAAAGACGATATCGAAGCCATATCGACGATATATCCGATGGATGCCGCATCTGGCGCGTGTCACGTCGATTCGTATTATTTTGAGAAACCGCCCTACGGAATGAAAGAACGGCCTTCGGATTCGTCGTGTTCGACGAACCTCCATCAAAGCGGTTCCCCGATGCCGGTGTGTATTTTCATGTTTCTGTCGATATGCGGCATGGTGGTTCGTCGCGCATACAGAAAAAGGGGGGCGGCGCGTATGCAATAGCCCTCCGAGCCGGGCGTATGGAATAGCCCGGCTTTTTTAAACAGGGATGGCGGCGCGTATGGAATAGCGCCGCGAGCCGGGCGTATGGAATAGCCCGGCCTACAAAAAAAGCGGCCTGAAAAGCCGCTTTTTAAGTTGCCGTTAACCTGCTTTGCCGGGAAGCCATTCGCAGTAACCTTCTTTCCATTCACCAGTTGCGGGATCCTGTTTAGGCGCAACCCACTGACGGTCGACGGCGCATTTGCCGGTTTCTGTCGTGCTGGGAGCCCAGGATTTGCAGCCCATCAGGGCACAAGCCATGCTCATCATGATGAACAGAGCAAGGACAACATGTTTATTCATTTTAGCCTCCATCAGGTTATTTTTATTTTGTCGTCACAGCGACAATAAAACTCAAAACATGCTTTCTCGTTAAAGAAAGCGCCGAGCGGTTTTCCGTCATTTTGCCATTTTTCGCAAGGTAAATATGCAAAAACCGCCAAAAGAAGAATATTGGAAAAGCGCAAGCCCCGGAATGGCGGGGCTGTCGGACAGTGAAAATGTTATCTTGGGCGGCTGTTTCTTCTGTTTCCGGAACCGCGTCTGGCGTCACCGCCGCGTCTGTCATCGCGTCGTCTGTCACCGCCGCGCCTGTCATCGCGTCGTCTATCGTCGCATCTTCGTTCGCCGCCTCTGCGGTCATCGCGTCGTCTGTCTCCACCGCGTCTGTCATCGCCTCTGCGGTCATCGCGTCGTCTGTCACCGCCGCGTTTGTCAGACGAATTTCTTCTGTCCTCATATCGACGTTCATGGTCTTCGACGGCGGGTGCGCTTCCCATGGGGCATGCATCGCCGAGGTCGCGGAGTGCGCAGGCCCAGTGGAGAGGACTTTTGAGCGCGGAAACGAAGGAAGCCTGGTCATGAATATCGGCGGCGAACAACGTGGCGCAGTGGCCAATGTCTTCGAGGTCGCTGAAAACGCCGGAACCGGCGCAGGCTGCAATGCCGAGCACCTGTTGTGCCTCGATGCTGAGTTCGTTGTCGATTCGACGGCGATAGACGGCGACCGTGTCGATGGCGTCGAAACCGTGTCCCTTGGAATCGCGAGCGGCATAGACGCGGTCTTTCATGCCGTCGCCGCGGTTGTAGACATCGCGGGCAATGACGATTCCGCCGCGTTCATGGAAATATTCGAGGACATCTTCGACTTCGGGCATATCACCGAGCGAGCGCCAGCCTTCATTCACAAATTCATCGTCGATGTTTGCCGGATAAGCGGCGACGATACCGGCCGAAGTTTTGAGTTCGATGCCGACGGCGACAAAAAACTGCTCCCGGGCGGCAATGTCGGCATATTCACGGGCGCGGCTTGACGACGCACGATCCGTCACGGCAATGCCATCGAGTCTTGCGCAGCGGGCAGCTTCGATGAGCGTTTCAAGGCTGAACGGGGCGTTGGAGGTCGCATTGGTGTATGTAAAAAGATCGATAATCATAAAACTCCTTTCTCGTTACCGGAGGTAACCGGTAAAAATGGCTTGAATGCCCTGTCCCCGAACAACCGAACATTGCCTGCCATTTTCGGTGCCACAAAAAACTGTGTTTCAATAGCACATATTCTTGTTTTTTAACACGGTTTATCCACAGCAGGATTTTTGCATACGGTGTGCGATGTGAGACGGGCGGACCGCACGTCTCTACAAAATTCCATGCGTTCACCTATGCGACGCGGCGCATGAGGCGAACAGGCACGTGTCACGATACGTGCCGCATCGTTTAATTGGCGTTGCCAGAAGTCGCCATCTTGGTGCGGTCGGGGCCGCACTGCAGTGCCTTGATCGCAGCGACCTGCTCGGCCATTTTGTTTTCATATTTTTTGATGCGATCGCGCATGTTCGACATCAAGAATTCAGATTGACATGATGAATTGAGGCATTCGATGTTGTACTGATTGAATGTATCTGTGCATTTAGGATGGTCAAGGCACGATTTGAGGCTGACGTAATAACGATCACGTTCGGTTCGAAGGGATATCATCGTGGTGAAAAGGTCGTAGAGCATTTGGTCGACCTCTTTGGTTGGGCCTTTTATGCATTTATTTTGCTGAGGGTAGCAAGATTGCGATAATTCCCTGTACGTATATTGGTCAAACAAATCCTGATTGTCCTGGAGTGTTTCGTAATTCGACTTGGGGTCGGAAAAGTGGATGTCGAGGTATTCCTGAGCGACTTTGATCCAATGCTTGGCGAAAGCCTTTTTTTTGAGCGTATCAAGCATGTCGTCGTCGATACCATTGGGACATGGCGAGTCTGGTATTGGGGTTGATTGTGTCGTTTTCCTGGGGGCATCCTGTTGTTCTTTGTGTTCGTTTTCAAAATCATCTTTAAACGGCGGCTTCAGGCGTGGTCCAGCGAGAATGCGTTCGGCTTCTTCATCGTCTGTGGAGCGCATTCCAGCGCGGTGCATGATGGGCATTCGCTCGTATCCCGGGGTAGGTGGTGTAAAGCAGATGTCGTGGCATTCCGGGCGCTCGCAATCCAACTCGCCATCGACAAAACATCGGCCAGGAATGCTTGGTTCTGCGAATGATGCATTTGCCATAAGGGATAAGTTTGTCGCCAGCATGGCTATAATGGGTGTTTTGCGCATGA
>JAZODZ010000423.1:0-8668 GCA_045597285.1 Myxococcota bacterium | reverse complement strand
CCTCATGTCGGGTGCTACACCAAACACACAAGATGATGACAAAAAAAAGATTTTGTGACACTTGGAGGTGCATTTTTTTGAATTTTTTCTGGATCGCTACACCAAAAGCCCCAAAATTCGCCATCATGCAACGAATGAAGTAGCACAGAGTCGGTATTTCTTCCGAGAGGTGTGTTATGTACAAAAAATCTTTGTTTGCACTGGCCATATTGGGAGCCCTGACATTTTCCGCGAACGTTAATGCCCAGGATAACATTTTGGCACTAGAAAACAGCCACCAGGACAGCCTTTACAATGCCGATGAAGACATTTTGGCTGCCATGAAGGCTCTCGATGAAGTCGGCGCAATGATCGAACCCGAAAAAACTGCCGACACGGACAATACCGTCGATATCGATGCCCTTCTTGCAGCTGCAAACGCGCCCGAGCCGGCAAAAACGACAACGCCAGTTGCCTCCAAAACTGAGGCACTCAAAACTGTCGCGAAGTCCGAGACGACAAAAGATGAAACCGTCATCGCCAAGACTGAAACGCTCAACACTGCGCCCAAAGCCGACGTGAAGACCGAAACGGTCACCGAAACAAAGACCGTTGCGAAAGCGGAAACGCCAAAATCCGAAACCATTGTCGCCAAGACTGAAACGGCTAACACCGCGCCAAAAGCCGAAGTGAAAGCTGAAACAGTCACCGAAACAAAGACTGTTGCGAAGGCCGCAACGAAAAAAGACGAAACCGTCATTGCTAAGACAGAAACGCCCAAAACCGCGCCAAAAGCCGAAGTGAAAGCTGAAACAATCACCGAAACAAAAGCCGTTGAGAAGGCCGAAACGAAAAAAGACGAAACCGTCATTGCTAAGACAGAAACGCCCAAAACCGCGCCAAAAGCCGAAGTGAAAGCTGAAACAATCACCGAAAACAAAGCCGTTGAGAAGGCCGAAACGAAAAAAGACGAAACCGTCATTGCTAAGACAGAAACGCCCAAAACGGGGAATCTTGCAGCCGACGGAACGCCCGTCACCAAAACAAAGCAGGACAACGTTCCCGGTGTCAACCCGGGGGCCGCGCCCCACACTTTGCCGATGACTTATGTCATGGCGCTCTACAAACTCAACGGCGTCGATTTGAGCAAAGTCAAGGCCCCCATGCCAACCATTGCAGAACTCTATCAGCACGCTTTCAGCCAGAAACTCGTGTATCAGAGTACGCATCCTTCAATCGGCGATCTCGTATTTTTCCACAATACGTTTGATCGCAACCGCGATGGACGTTGGAATGACTGGCACTCGCTTGTTGGCATCGTCGAAAGCATCGACAAGGACGAAACGATTTCGGTTCTCATTTACAGGCAGGACAAGATTGAGCGAATCCATCTGAATCTGAAATATCCGGAGCTTCAAACTGGCCGGAAAGGGCAGGAACTCAACTCGCAAATCCGCGCAAATGAAGGTGCACAAATCGGGACTGCATCAAAACTCTTTGCTGGATTTGCCAATCTGCTCGGCGATGCAACATCCTTTACCGTTGTCGACAACTGGAAACCCGGCATGAAACTGCCGCAGTAAAATAAGCGTCGTCTTTGCGATATAACGGAGGTTATGGTAAAATAACCTCCGTTTTATTATCGGAGGACGCCATGTCGACAAAACCTTCCCGCTGTTGTTCTGCCGTTATTTGGAGCTTTCTTGCGTTGGCCCTGACGGGGTGCGTTTTGGGTGATGTTGCAGAGCGCGGTGAAGTCTGTCCGCCGGAAGGCATCGGCGGCAAGCTTTCATTTATTCAGATGGGGCCGGTGTCGCAATGTCACGATGGCGACAACTGCTACACGAAAACATTTACGCTCGGTATTTGTCCGATTGAATATGACGGCTGTTATCTCGATAGCGAGGACAGGTTTTACTGCATGTCGTCATGTCCGCCGGAACAGGTACCGTGCAACGGTTCATGTATCAATCCAAAAACGGATTTAGACTACTGCGGGGCATCGAACACGTGCACAGAATACGGCTGCTGCACAGGCGGAACGAAGTGCAGCTGGTGGGAAACCTGTCAGGACGGGCGATGTATCGACACGGCCTGCACGGAAGGAAAAACGCGGTGCCGGGACGGCGTGATGTCGAAGTGCCAAAACGGCGTATGGGTCGATGGCGAAATTTGTAAAAAAGCCCTTTGCAACGATGAGCAGACCGCGTGCGCCGTCATCATGGCCTGTGAAGTCGACGATGCCATCGTTCAGGACGGCGCAAAAGCGTGCAACAAAAACAACCAGATCGTGACGTGCAATTCTGGTGTTCCTTCGGTCGTCGAAAGCTGTTCCGACCACGAGGTCTGTGCACTCGCCGACAGCGAATACGCTTGCATTCCCTACAATCCCAATCCCTGTCTGTTCAACAACACGATTATCGAACACATGAAATCCGTGTGTGACGGCAACATTCTGCGCCAGTGCAGAGACGGCAAACTGACGGAAGGAAAAGCCTGTCCCATTGCAGAGAACTCAAATAAAACCGTCTGCGGAATCGACCAGTGCGTCGTCCCTATCGGCTGTCCCGAAGATGACCACGTTTATCCACACGGCAGCCCAAAGTGCCAGAATTCGAAGATATTGCAATGCTATAACGGTTCGTTCATCGATGATGTCGATTGTGCAGAACGAACAGACGGCGCTGTTTTCTGCCGCAACGAGGAATGTGTCGTTCCCAACGACTGCCTCAATGACAATCTCAAGCACGACGAATATGCCTGCGATTCCCACAATGTTCTGCTAAAATGCCAAGACGGTGAAATGATCCAATTCAAGGACTGCGGCGAAGACGCGAGGTGCACAATCGAGGGATGCATCAAGAATTACACGACGATTCGCTCGATCCACGAGGACTATGGCAAATTTGTCAATACGGCGACGTGCTCTGCAAATGGCACCGTTATTACACCTGCCGACATCTCGATCGACGGCGTCGTGACCGCAGTCAAGGGACAGAATGGATTTTTCATTCAGGAACCATCATCGGACGGCAGGTATTCCGGGATCAATGTATCGTGCGCGAAGTCGAAGAAATGCACGACGCTCCCGGACGGAAGCCAACTCCAGGTCGGCGACAACGTTCACGTCACGGGATTTGCTATCAACAGCTATTACTGCCAGATTCAGATATACACGCCTGATATCGATGTTGTCGTCAAGAAGAATGACAAAACAGACAAAATAGATCCTATCCAGATTTCTGCCGATATCGTCCTGGATGACGGCGTTTCGAGCGCGAACAATGCCTACAACGGTTCGCTCGTGCGGATTAGTCCGGTCACGGCCAAAGAAACCGTCTCCGAAACGCTTGGCAACAAGGAATACGACGAAGGCTGGCGCAGTGCTGATGCCAACAACACGCCTGTCCTCATCGGAACGTCGTTCATTCCGATCGACATGGTTAAAGAAAGCAATTACGATGTCACGGGCATTGTCACTTACAGCCACAACCATCTCCATATAGCGCCCCGCACTGCCGAAGATATCGTGCCTTACGAAATCTGCGCTCCTGGTGAAGATGCAACCAAGTGCATCAAGCTATCAGGGCAGGAACAAATCGTAAAATGTGAGAACGGCGATGAGACGAGCAACCGAAACTGCACGGCCATGAATCACGTCTGCGACAGCGAGCTTCTGGCGTGCCGTCTGCCCGTGTCCTGCACCGGCCATTCGGATACGAAAGTCAGCGAAGGCAAGACCGGCTGTAAAACTGTCAACACGATGGCCACCTGTACCTACGATAACGGCGTGGGTGTCTGGAACTACTCGCTCACATGCCTGGACGGCTGCGACCTCGAAACGGGAACTTGTTTTGCGCCCTCTCTGAAACAATGCGCCTATACACAGCTCAATGAAAACACGCGCCAAAGCACCATCGAGGCAATTGTTCCCTCGGGGTCGGACGTAAGTTTCGAAATCAAATGTACGACGCAGGCGGATTCCGGCTCCAATATCGCCAAATGGCCATACACGATAGCGACACACGTCAACGATCATTGCACGACTTGCACGACGAAAACCCAGTATCTTTCAGAAGTTTCGATGATGCCAGGCGGCGAAGGCAAATATGTGTGCGTCGCCATTGCGCACGTCAAAAATGGAAAGTCGTTTATCTGCCCAGTCGAAATGCCGCCTTCTGAAGCTGGTCTTCCCGAATTTACGAACTCAAGCAGACTGAGCAATCTCACGGAAGTTTCCCATTCCTACACGATTTCACGACCAATACTCGCCTATTGGAATTTCAACAATCAGACCACGGAGGTCGACAGCCATTCGGTCAAATTGTCGAGTACGATTGAACTCGCCAATGCAAACTACAAGAAAGTGATTACGTTTGTAGGATCCGGAACCGACTATGCTGCAGCCGCCCAGCCAGGCTGGAATTCGGATGCATATCCCGACTACAGCAAGCCTTACTGGAAAATCTCACTCGACACGAAGGATTATCATAGTATTTCGTTGTCGTTTATGGTCAAGGCAAGCAGTGACAAGCCCAAATCATTCAGAATGGCGTACTGGCTGCCGAACGGCCAGTTTGAGCAATTCGGCAAAGACATCACATTCAGTGATGCCAATCAGAAATGGCACGAATGGAGTGGCGAACTGCCTGCGGGAGCGGACAATGCCGACAATCTCATCATCGGAATCTTTCCATACGCAGCGCCGGAAAGCGCCAATGTCCGCCTTGATGAAATCCGCATCACGGGCGATCCCATGTAACGGAAGGTTCTTCTTATGTCATCTACGATGGTTAAATAGAGACATTAACAAAAGGCGGCGCGTATGGCGCGCCATAGCGACGCCAGGCGAGCGTATGAAATAGCTCGCCCTTCCCAAAAGAAGCGGCGCGTATGCAATAGCGCCGCGAAGCGAGCGTATGAAATAGCTCGCCAATTATAAAATATTCTCCTCCTGATCGTAGCGGAACGAGAGGCAGTAAATGTCGAGACCAAAAGCCCAGATATGGCGGAACGAACGCACGAGATCCTCGAAATTTTCCTTTTGCTGCACCGTCCAGTCCTCGGGAGGTTGTTTTGGGGAGCGGAGCAAGGCCTCGAAGCCGGCCTCATCGAGAATCGTGATTTTGCGGCCCGTGTCCTTGAGGTTCTGCACCTTGTCATGCTTCGTGCCGCCCGTGCCCTTGGAACCGAGGATGAGGTAATCGATGTTGTGAGAAATGGAGTTCTGCGTCTCGATACCGACGTCGATAAGCGCATGTTCGGCATCGGGACGCGCCATGTTCGACAGACGGCCAGCAATGACGGCGGTTTTGGTCTTTTTGAAACTATCGTCGCCCATGGCTGCGAGCAGGAGATTTTCGACCTGATTGATGTCGAGGAAGCCCCAATCGATGTCTTCGTTCGGCGACGTGAAATTGGCGATTTCGCTGTGGATGAAATCATCGCAGTAGTTGGCGTGACCGAGGTAATCGAAGGCAGGCTTGAGCAGGTCGTCGCGGCGTCCTTCCGTGATAATGCGGAAGCGTCGTTGACCGGCATCGCGCATGATGATGACCATCGCGATGGCTTCGGAGACGGTCGTGAGCTGTTCAGGCGGATCCATGATGAGTTTTTCGAGCGCCTCCGACCAGCCCTCCATGAGATCCGGCGGCAAACCAAGCGCGCGCTGAGAATAATCCCCCAGCCGCTGGTAGCGCTCGACGAGCGTCATATCGCGCGAACCGATGACATTAAGCGTATCTTCAATAAACCCAGAATAGATGTCGTATGCGTAGAGTGCCATAATTCCTGCCTTGGAAGTGAAATCCGTCATGGAAACGGCCGCAAGCGGCCCTAAGCCTTATTTCAGGCGGTCGATTTGCGCCTGGAGTTCGTCCTTGAAAGCCTTCGGCATCTCGATTTTTTTGAAGATGTCGGCCATACGCTGCCATTTGGCGCGGTATCCGTCGAGGCGTACCGTGAACTGTGCATCGTAATCCGCCCGGGAATAATCCTTGTCAAGCGCGGAACGGAAAAGCGGAACGAGGTCTTCGTAGATGGGAATGAAGCCGACGGGCGTCTCGATCGCATCGACTTCGCCGTGGACGCGTTTTTCGGCCCAGAGAATCCAGACTTTTTTATCGAGCTTGTGATTGAGGAATTTGCCGTCCTGGCTCTTGAGGAAATAATTGGTCACGAATACTTTCGGCGTTTTGACGAGCCGTTTTTCCATGTCGAGGTGATCGGCGACGTATTTGGCGAGCGGCAGCGGCATAAAGTCGAGGTTTGCGTAGGGATTGTGCTTTCTGACGCCTTCCTGCCCGATGGTGGCTGCGGTGGTTTCGGATTCGACGCAGGCACCGAGGAGGACGCCATGTGCCCACGATCTGGCCTCGAGGACGGGAACGCTCGTGTCGGAATCGCGGCCGCCATAAATCATCGCGTCGAGCTTGACCCCCATCGGATCGTGAAGGACCGGATCACGGTTGACGAGCGAATTGAGGCTGATGGTATAGCGAGCGTTTTTGTGCGAAACAGGAACATCCTTCATGTTCGGCGTCCAGCGCCCCGTGAAGTGTTTGCCGCCGGCTGCGGGCGGTTCTACATTCGAGCCTGTCCAATAGGGCACGCCGTCATCCGATACGAGGACGTTCGAGAAAATGCACTCGCCCTCATGCGTGAGGACATTAAAGATTTCGGGATCGTCGATGGCATTGACGTTTTCGATAATGCCAAAGATACCGCATTCGACATTGACAGCCCGCAGGACGCCGTCGAAAACGCGTGCATAAATGATATCGTCGCCGACAATGCTCTGGCCGGGAATCATCGCGGTCGAAGTCTTGCCGCATGCCGAAGGATATGCGCCGGAGAAATAAGTCCTTCGGCCGTTCGGGCCGTGGACGCCCATGAGGAACATGTGCTCGGCCAGCCAGCCTTCTTTATGGGCACGGGCAATGGCAAGGCGGAAAGCCAATTTTTTGAGGCCGACGGAATTGCCGGCATACTGGTTGTTGATCGAGAAAACGCGGTTTCCGTCGAGATCAATGTAAATGCGGCGTTTGTCGATATTTTTGGTAACGCCATCGACGAGTTCGCCGGCACTGTGGACGAAAACAAAGAAATCGTCTTTATTTTCGGCATTTTTGAACGCCTCGTAGCCGCGTCTGTAGAGCAATTCCTCGGAATGGGCGACGTAAGCGGAGTCCGTGATCTGAAGTGCGAGCTGTGAGAACGGCGAATTGACGGGGCCGAGACAGCAGAAACGGATGAACATTTCCTTGCCGCGCATAATACCGCGCAGGAGTGTTTTCATTTCATCGAGGCCCTGCTGGCGATCGAGCGTGTTTGTCTCGAAGCCATAATCGACGGGACTGGAAACAAGGAGCTTGGTATGCGCCTTGTCACGCGCCTGATCCTGCACGCCATCGAAATGGAACGTATGTCCCTTCATCGCGAGGAGATGTTCTTCGCCACCGTCGAGCGCACGACGACGAAGCAAGTCGGCATCTTCCTCACTGTCGTCGATGACCGTGACCGTGGCAGGTTCACAAAGATCGACATATTTTTTTACAATCTCGATGACTCGGGGATTCGCAAGCAATTCAAGTTTTTTATCCATACGAAACAAACTCCATATCGTTATATTTCAAGGCTATGCCGACAATTGCAATTCTGGAACATCACGAAGTCACGTGACAATTCCGGACATATTCACGGCATATTTCAAAAGTACACTGTTTTCAAAGGGCACCACGTTCTTTGGAAGAGTATGAATAAGTCGTCGGCTGGAAGTCTTTCAGGTGAATCACGCAATCTTTTTCTTCGCCGTGCACCATATTGCATTCACGGGCGAGCTGACCTTCGGGGGTATAGACTTTCCAGGGGCCTTCTTCGTAATCGTCGAGGAAAGCGCCTTCAGCCATGAGGCCGCCAGCCTGATAATATAGCTGTATATCTCCGGTCTGCCGATTCTCCTTATAATTCTTGACGCTTCGAATGGCTCCATTGATATAAAATTGCTTCCACTCGCCTACTCTCATGCCATCGACCATTTGTCCCTGTGTTTCCACAGAACCATCGGGATGGTAATGAACCCACGGCCCGTTGAGTTTGTCTTTTACATACTCGGCTTTTGTCCGAAGGCGTCCATTGACATCGAATTCAAGCCAGGTGCCCACGCGCCCTTCCATTCCAACGCAATAATACTCGGGATAGGACGTGTTCGTGACTTCTGCACGATGCGTATTGGGAGGGCAAACGAGCGTTTTTCCTTCGATAAAGGGTTCATGGGCTTTATCACTCGGTGCCTTGCTGCATCCGCAGATCAGGCAACACCAAACCATGAACAGAATAAAAACCCAATTATCGTGCATTCCTTGCACCTCCAGCGATCCAATCCATGACACGCAGAAAGAACGGTGGTTTTTATTCCAGATATTTTTTGTCTGCAACAGAGAAGTTTGCATTAAAAAAAAAAAATAGTCACAGCCTCCCCAAAACAATAAACTCTTGACCGCTTTGCAGGCACCCCCTTTCCATAAATGGCTAATAACCTGATCCCCGGGGATGCCGTCCTGGGGATGCCGGCGTCTCGCCTGCAATGAGATAATTTGCATTCCCCGTGAAATCTGTTGCGCCACTTCGTGGCGATTGCGGATGCGCTACGCGTTCACCCCGGGCTGTACTCTTTCGCCCTTTCAGGGCG
>JAZODZ010000422.1:0-2610 GCA_045597285.1 Myxococcota bacterium | reverse complement strand
GCCGATACGCCGCCCCCCCGTTTCCGTTACGCTACGCTTACCCACGGTTAATATCAAGGGGAGAGATGTGCGGACTGCGTGGGCACGTGTCACGACACGTGCCCACTACAAAATTTCATGCGTTCGCCTATGCGCCATTGGCGCATACGGCGAACATGAGCACGACCGATACACCGTTCGTTGCCCAAAACAATCTTGAATTGATTTAATACGGTGTCATGTCGTAAAAGAAGGAAATTTGTGGTCTGTTCAGAATACAGGATGGGAAAATGCAAATTCGTTCATTGTTAGGGTTGGTCATTGCCGCATTCACATTGGTTGCCTGTGCCTCGTCGACGAAGACGACGGAGACGGCGGCTGGCGTTCAGAGCGAGGTGCAGAACGTGGCTTCGGAAAGTTCTGCGGCGGGGACGAGTGCGTCGAGTGGTGAGAGTGTGGGAACCGAGGCGGTGGCTGTGGAACAGGGAACCGTCGAGTCCGGGACGGTCGAAACTGGCGTGGTTGAAGTCGATTCTTCGGGCAATGCGGGCACGTCTGAAGGGACAACCACGGTCGAGAGCGGCAGCACTGGAACTGGGGAAAGTGGTGTCGTAACGCCTCCGGAGCCTGAGCTGACGCCGGTTCAGAAACTCGTTGCGGCAGGTGATTTTCGCGGTGCACGCAATCTTGCGCTTGCCGATTTGCGCGAAGGAAAGACTACAGACAGTTCGGAGTTTTGGTCTGTCATCGAGCAGGATCCTCTTTTGAGCCATACGCTCGATGAAGAAGTGCGTCCGCACGAGACGAACTCGATTTCTGCGCTTGGCGGAGGATCGACGGTTTCGTTCAAATATAAGGACAGCGCCGACGAATCGGCGAAAGCCGCATTGAAGCCGGATCAGGATTTGCGTCAGACCATGTATCGGTCGGGCATTGCGTATTATCGGATGTGCCAGATACTCGGATGCCGGTTTGACATTCCGGTGACGCGTCCCGCAAGGTTTAGCAAATCCGATTTTAACACGCTGTATAATGTCGAGAATACGGGCAAAAACAGGGGATATAAGGGACAATTCGTCCATCTCATCTGGGCAACAGAAAACGACACGCAGTATTTGTATGTCGGCTATAAGGAGTGGATAAATTCGTTCAAGCATTTCCCGATAGAGGCCACGAATACGTGGTCGCCGTATTTGAAGAATCCGAACAAGCAGGTTCCTGAGCTGCGGACATTTTTGAAGAATGTATTGGCGGGTGGGCGTCCGGACGACGGGAAGTATCTGAATTCCTTTGTGGAATATGCGGGGGACATGACGAGCCGCGACATTTTGCAGCAGATCTCGGACATGATTTTGATGGATTATCTGACGAACAACTGGGATCGATTTGCGGGCGGCGGGCCGGAGCATTATGGCGCGAACTGTCATTTTCACGATGGCGGTCTGCTCGGGATCGACAACGATGCGGCATTTCCGCCGTGGCATGCGCCGCGCGTGGAACGACGCCTTGCGATGGTCGAGATGTTCAGCCGCGATCTGGTTGCCAATCTGAGGACGCTCGATCCCGATGAACTTCTTTTGCATCTGTTCCCGAATCCGACGAAATCGGAGCTGGCGAGTTTTGAGCGATTTAAGGAACGTCGGGAATCAGCGCTAAAATATATCGACGGGCTGATCAAGAAGAAAGGCGAAGAAAACGTACTCGTGTTTTAGGACCAGAAAAGACATGACATATACAATCACGAAGCGGCCCCATTATCATCATCTCATCTCGTGGATGAAGGATCGTCCGAATCACATTGTGATGACGGCGGATTTGACGGGGTCATGCGAGGCGGACGGCTTTCGGGACACGTACCCGGAACGATATTTTTCGATGGGGATGGCGGAGCAGAACATGATCAGCGCGGCAGGCGCGATGGCTCGTGAAGGATTTTTTCCGTACATCCATACGTTTGCGGTGTTTTTGACGCGGCGCGTGTACGATCAGGTTGCGATGAGCGTGGCTTATCCGAATGTGCCGGTTCGGCTGATGGGCTTTTTGCCGGGCATTACGACTCCGGGCGGTGTGACGCACCAGGCCATTGACGATATTGCGTTGATGCGGGCATTGCCGAACATGACGATTCTGGATTGTGCGGATGCGACGCAGGTCGAAGCCGTCATGGATGCAACCGAAAAGATCGAGGGGCCGGTCTACGTCAGGATGCTTCGAGGCGAAGTCGTGCGGATATTCCCAGAAAATACGCCGTTTCCGTTGGATTCGCTGCCCGTGCTTCGGCGCGATGGCGGCGCCACGATATTGGTGATTAGCGAAGGGATTTGCACCGAATATGCCATCACGGCCACGTCGTCGAAATCGTTGGAAGGCGTGAAGCTGATTCATGTGAATGCGGCGATATTGAAGCCGTTCCCGGAGGCGGCGTTGCTGGAGCTTTTGCCCGGCGTGACGGATATCGTGACGGTGGAAAATCATTCGGTGATCGGTGGACTTGGGACGATCGTGAGCGAAATTGTTGCGTCGCGTGGGTTGGGCATTCGCGTGCATCGCCTTGGGCTTCAGGATGTGTTTGCACATGGGGCGTCGAGGGCATACCTCGCTCACGAACTCGGATTCGATGCCGACGGCATT
>JAZODZ010000421.1:0-8870 GCA_045597285.1 Myxococcota bacterium | reverse complement strand
AGTCAGTCCGCGATTTCGGAGTTTAGGGAATTTACCATTCTAAAGCCCGGCAAGTTTGCACTATATGTGGGGTTTACCGAAAATGATGTGCGAAAACTATGCGAGGAGTTTCATATTGATTTGGATAAAATGAAATTCTGGTATGACGGGTATAAAATAAAGAATGTCGGTTCTGTATATAATCCTAATTCGGTCATGCAGGCGATTGAAAACAATGAGTTTCAATCTTATTGGACAGCTTCATCCGATCCCACGAGTTTGTTGGAATATCTCAATCTCGATAAGGAAGGGTTGGGAAAAACGCTCGTAGAACTCATGGCTGGCAATGAAGTGCCGTTGAATTCAAGGCGATTCCGCAATGATCCCTCATCCCTTAATTCGGAAGATGATGTACTCACTCTGCTTACACATTATGGGTATCTTTCATACGACGAGGAACACGAGACCGTTCGCATTCCGAACGAGGAAATTCGTATCGAATATGCCGAATCCATCCACGATGTGACGCACGTCGAGACGATTCAGCGCGTCAAGCGCAGCGTACAATTGATGAAAGACACAGCCGATATGCGGGCCGATGCGGTCGCGGCGGAATTGCAGCGCGTACATACGGAAGAATATAGTCCGCGGCATTATAATAACGAACAATCTTTGCGCGGCACGATTAAACTCGCCTATTTCGCGTATCGCGATGAATATATACAAATGGAAGAACTCGCGGGCGGTACGGGCTACGCCGATATCGTCTATTTGCCGAAACGGAATTCAGATTATCCCGCGCTCGTGATCGAATTAAAAGTATTGGATAAAAAACATCCCGAGCGCGACAGTGAAGGCGCGATTGCGCAGATTAAAAAGAATCATTATCCGGCTTCTATACAAAATTATACAGACGAAATATTATTAGTTGGAATTAGTTATGATAAGGAGGATCCCGAAAAGAAACACACGTGTTTGATTGAAAGCTGGGGAGGGGAAGAGTAGGGCACAGCGTACGCAAAGTCCGTTAAGAAAAGTGTGAATAATTGTTTTTGTCACACGGATTTGATTCCGCTAACGCGGAATCTGCCTTGATTTTGGTGTTTGATAACGGTTCTGATGTGATTTATGTGTTTGTTCACAGGTTCTCTAAGTGGCGAAAAGACTCATTTTCTGACTTTTTTACAGTCAATAATCGTTCGGGGCTGCAGGGGGGCATGGTGGCGAGCCGAAAAAAGTAAAAATCCTGACAAACGTCAAAGAGAACGCGAGGATATTTGTATGAATGCAAAGCTCGATGAAGCCTGCCTTCAGATCGTGGATAATGAATACCAGGACGGAGTATTCCTCGCCTATCCTGCCGCCAGTCATATGATGTGTTATGCAGTCGCATTCTGCGGAAAACGCTGTATGGTGCGCAAGGTCGGGGGGGAATAGAAGAACTATTTTACCGCCACCTTGTCGGCACATTGTCATCTGAACAGTTCATCTTTCTCGCATGGAGTTTTAAATGTCCGGCCTGAATTCCGGTCGTGACGAGTGCCCACAGCGCCGCTAGATTCTGCGCCAAACCTACGGATGCAAGCACTCCACACAACTCGTGATAAGATGCAATCCCGTCGAATTGAAATGCGGCAGAAACCTGCGGGAGTGTGCGAAACGCGCCTGCAAATCCGACAGTCAGGGGGAGTTCTATCTTTCCTGTGAGTTGGGCACAATCATTCCACCAACGGCAAAGCGGCAGATGGCTGCCGCTTCGGCAAGCCCAATCAAAAGCTGCCGCTTCGAGGGCACGTGTATCCTGCCCGAGTGGTAGCGCACAGGCTATCATCCCGTTCAGGATTCCCTTGTTATGCGTAATGGCACGTTCTGGAGATTTTTCGGCAAATACAGAGGCCATTTCGATTCGCCGGGCCAGACTTTTACCGTCACATCGTGCGCGTTCAGCCAAAATTTCATGCGGGATATGGACTTCTGCACTTGCGATTCGGCCGGCTCCATCGTTTGTCAAAATGGCCATGCCGGGGTCCAGGCAATCGCCATAATCGTCCACAATGCAGTTCATCATGGCTTCTGCCATCGTATTGACGAGATTTGCTCCCATCGCGTCAGCCGTGTGCACGGACAGCCATATCACGGCAAATATGGCTTTTCGACCATCGGCCATTGCAATTCTGTCGTCGCATATTTTCGTCACATCGAGCGCAAAAGCTCCGCCGCCATTGGCGATCAAATGCGAATGTCCTTCGTTGACGCTCGAAAGATACCGAAACTGGCGGCTTAAAACTTCGCTTTTGAGCCATTCAAATCGACTTTCTTCGCATACGAGCATGATTTGAGCGCGAGTTACCGGCTTGTCCGCGGCAGTAAAGACACCGCCCGAGAGGTTGATAAGTGCCGATGCGCGGTTTGCAGCCGCCACAACGCTCGGTTCTTCGGTCGCCATGGCGATCCGATGCTCGCGACCATCGACGCAGATCGATGTCAGCACGCCCAATGGCAAGCGCCATGAACCAATGACGTTTTCACTCATGGTATTGAGAACAGCAGTTTCGTCCGTCAGAGGGCCTGCGAGCGTTTCCATGCCCTCGAAATCGAGGCATTCACGGCGTTGGGCAACAGTCTTTTCGTAAAAACGATGGTACATAGAGGCAGTAGGCAATAAGTTTGTGGAAGTAGGCTGTGGCGTTACCTGTTTTGCCCTCCGCCAAATTCTCACACCTTCTCCACCATAACTCGCTCAATGATTAATGGCGAGGATTTTATTGAGGCATGGGTAACAGTTCAAACCCTGATGATTTGGCATGCCTCGATATGTTTGTTTTCGCCTGTGCTGTGAACGCAACCACATAGTCGTGCTCACATATTTTACCAATCACCATGCGTGACAGATATTCCGTTGTCATGTAAAATTCATGCGTGTTTTTTCAGCCAGGAGGCGTCGGCGCCTTTTCGATCTGCTGCGCGACGTCGTCGTACATCATGCCCAGTCGGGTCATGGCTGTGCGGTGAAGAGCTTTGCACCGAAGACCAAATCTGCGACAAGAATGCACAAAAGTGCATTCCTAAACCGGTGGATGTCGATCCATGTACGCTCTGTTCCCCGACGAGATTTGCGTCGATAAACAGTGCAAACCCGCGGCGGCAGTTGCTACTGTGGCAGCGCTGCAGGCGGTTCCGGCTATACCTATTCGTCTACTTCTTACATGAAATATCCGGCTGGCGTCCTGCTTGACAGCCGCTATTACCTAACCAACACACAGACAACCAACGGCGCTAGTAGCATGCCCGCCCCCATTGGCGGCACCGAAACGGGACATCTGGTCAACGGTTATGCCCGCATTACGCTTCAATAATCGTTTTGGGGCACGGCTATCGGCGTTGCCGATACGCCGTGCGTATCGCCTATGCGCCGTTGGCGCATACGGCTCTGGGAAGCCGGAGAGGAAAGAGAGAAAAAAGGGAAAGAGGACGCGCGGCGTATCGACGCAGGAGATAGCCGCGCCGGCGCCGCGTATGCCAATAGCGGCGTCCACAAAACAAATCCGCTTATTACGGCTCGGGAAAAGAACAGGCGGAGGACATCGCTCAATGGAACGTCAGATTCACCCCTAACCCAATAAAATCATAATACGATTTATATTTCCCGTTGTTCGTAACGGCCGCGCCTTCCGGATATACGAGATTATATTGTTTGAATGTTCCGTTCGTCACAGTCTTCGGCAATTGATGGACGTGGGCAAACGCAAAATCAATCCGCGCAAGATCGATCGTGTACGAAAGACCAATCGTCGGCGCAAATTTATGATTATCATATTCAAAACATGAATACATATCATCCCGTGTAGAACCCGATTCATATAAAAATCCAGCTCGAACAGTCAGCTGCTTCGGGAGAACATGCCAATCTGCACCGATAGAAACCCCGCCGACGTCCTTCATATCGCGCGGAATATTGAAATTACCGACGTGTACATCATCGACGAGGGCATTCGTCCTAAGCCACACATCGTGCGTAAGGATATCAATCGATTTCTGACGGCTCCAACGCGTAAACCAGCCATCGACCTCGATATCGAACACATCCCCGTGGCGATACCGAAGCCCGAATTTCAAAGACCACGGCAGAGATATCGTCATATCCACGTGTTCCCCGACAAGCGTCGTCCTTTCATACAGGTAATGGTTCGGTAGCGCCGACTTTATCTTCCCATTTCTCGATTTCATGTCCGCAAACAGCTGGAACGACACACCGAGCTCAAACCCGTCTACCGGTTCCGCCCAAATCCCAAAGTTCGCACTCGGCGTAAAATAATCCGCCGCATCTACGGTGATCACACTGTCCATATCGGGATCTTCAGGGCGCGACAAAACCCCGAAATACGTGCTCGAAATGCCCGTCCCCTTGAATATAAACGTCACGTTCTGGATGCCTGCCCCAATCGAAAACCGGGGATGTGGACGCCACGCAAAGGCCAGTTCTGTCGTAAATGCTATCGTATTCGCCATGTCGATCACGGCGTATCGCTGCGGCCCATCCGCCGGAAACTTCGCCGGAGCCGCATTCGGAGGAAAAACACCCACGCCTAGCCCAAACTGATCCGTCCCAAAATCCGTCGTAAACAGAATCTGCGGAATTAGAATACCCGGCGCCTCATTCTTGACCTTTTCAAACTCGGTCACGGATCCATTCCGCTCCACCTGCGATGCCCTCTGAAATTCCAGCTGCAGCATCGCCCACTCGAAATCGACCAGAAGCTGATGCCCATCCCCCAACGCTATCAGCGCCGGGTTATAAGCTATCGCGTTCGGATCCCGCGTCGACACGACGCCAGCACCCGCTCGCCCGGTATTCAACACCCCGCCCAACGGCACAAACAAACCGCCCCCAAGGGCTTCCATCGATGCCAGGCTCACGAGAACAAACGCCATCAGAGAAATAATTCGAACCAGCTTCATGACTTATTCCTCCGCTCCAAAACTGATTTGCCACGACGCATCTTCGGGTTTCCAGTCCTTGGGACGCCTGTCGTTGCCCCAAATCGTATAATCCACAACGCCATAAATCCGCTCAATGCCACGGTCGTCGTCCGTAAACAGGTCGTAAACGAAATCCATATATATCTGCTGATCCCGCGCCGTACGCCGTTCTTTCGAGCCCGGCGTCTCCCTGAAAAGACTCGCGCCGATATCGAGAATGCGCATCACATTCGCCCGTGGCCGCGTATCGGTTTCAAACAGCCTGTACACCACGCGGTTCACGACATGCGTCGGATCGCATTCGTTAAACGCATCGACACACGTAAGCAACGTCATGACTAACGACAGTTCCGAAAAACCTTCCACAGTCCACACTCTGTCGGGATCGATTGGCGATGCCATGACATGCGCCAGCGATGTCAGATGGATATCGTTCAGCAGCATATCGCCTAACAAATACCCGCCGCCCGTCAAATGCGTCGGAACCTCGCTGCCGGATTCCATCAAATGCAAAACGAACTTGCGGAACTTTTCAAGCCCCAAAGGCCTGCTGTCCATCTCGTTAAACAGCTCAAAATACGCATACAGAAGCCGACTCGACGCCAATTCCTGAATCTTCGGAATGGCCTTGTTCTGAATCCACGTCGTCCGCGTTCCGTCCTCCGTCTTTTCCTGCCACAGCGTTCGAAGCAGCGAGACGCCATCGGCCGCAATCTGAATGCCGGCGGGCTTTTCAAACGATACATTGCCATCGGCATCTTTCACCGTCTCAATCGTGATCTCACTCACGCCATCCAAAAAATGGGTCAGCTGGTCCTTCGTCTTCGGATTCGCATCCAGGATATCGTCCATTTCCCGGATCGCATCGACGTACAGATACGCCGGCGAAAGTGGCTGGATGACGTTCCCCTTGGGGTCTCTCGTAAAATCCGCCCCGCGAAGGTTGCGAAGGTTGCCATCCGGCGTCAGGATATACGCCACAAACTTTTCAAACCGCGCCGCGAGTTTGCTTCCGTCTTCGAGTTCGACATCCAGAAGCGCATCGCCGAATGCCCCAAAATCTGCCACGATATCCGTTTCATCGAGCGCCCGAATCAATACCGGCTCCAGGCTCCGAAAATCCGACGGCGTCAGATCCAACGGCTTCCCTGTGGCGTCTTTGTATTCAACCGCCCCTGTCGGGTAATACTCGAAAATGATCGCGACGACACGCGCCAGAATGTCCGTCTTGCCGTGCTTGTTGAACACGTCGATGAGTGGATACAGGGCATCGACGAGCCCAACCGCTTCAATCGCATACAACACATCCGCGTTCGATTCGCGGCATTTGAACCCCGAACGGCAGTCCGCCGTATTCAAATCGAGGCGATAATTCTCCCCCTGCGACGAGATGATCGCCATGTTGAAAAGGCGCGTCACCTCTGCCGTCGTCGGATTAACCGACAATTTGATGCCAAACAGATTGTCCGTCAGAAGCGTTAGCAGCTGCGCGACGGTCGTGCCATCGTCGCCGATGTATTGTGCGAGCTTGATAAATGTACTGCTCAAATGCTCAGCGAGGTGTAAATCACCCGTAATCGTCTGAAGATAAGCCTCGGCAAGGTTGTCGAACGAGATCATCGTGCCAAGTGCTTGCGCGACTAAAGAATAATCGCTCTCACCAACCATGAACAACTCTGCATGTACATCGTAAGGCGTTTCCGACGTTTCCCACATCAGATGTGTCGTGCGCTGGAACAGCGAACGGTTTTCCATACTTTCCGGCGCGTTGTGATCCGCCTTTAACGTCCCCAGAATCTCGTCTCTCGGGCACGCGCGGATGCAGTCCATGCGTTCAAACGTGCCGACGTCAAACTGATCGTCACAGGCGAGGAAACACTTGTTGTACGCGCCCTCCCAATCGACATCGATAAAGTCTTTCTTGCGTTGCGCGAGTTCCGACAAAAACGGTGCGATCTTCGCAGCTCGCGGATCGTCCAGTGCCATGAAAAGGTCTTCCAAAAGCCCCGGTTCCTGCGCAATCTTCAAGAGTTCCGGCAGCAGACGGTCGATCAGGTTGTTGTCGCCCGAAAAATTCGATGGCGTTTCATCCCAGATATCCAATATGTCGTCGACATCGCGAACGAGCCGCGCCACGACATCCTGATGTTTTTCCAAAACCTGCTCGATGGCTTCAAAATTCGGCCCGACGGAATCGTGATCGAGCGTCGTCATCAACGCCGCAAGCAACTGCATGACGGGCGAATCGTCGGCATATCCCGTGTACGTCCCGTATTCGTCGGTGTACGATTTCGGTTTGCCTAAAATCGTCTGAAACGCCCGCAATCCCTCATCGAGCGTGTCGTTGATGAGCAGCGCATCCCCCTCGCGAACGAGATAGGCGAGCGGCGTTTTCTGCAAATCCATCGTCTCAAAAACGGGCTGATCGCCGTACATCACTTGCCCATTGACGAGCGCGAACCCGGCTGGCGTTCCTGTCATTTCAAACGGCGCAATCGTCTGCCCCGGTGCAATCGCTCTAAACCCCATCTCGTCGTAACTGCCCGCAACGGCCGCCATTTCCGCACGGACTTTCGGCCGTCCCGATTCATCCAGGCGTGCCACCAGCTGCGGCATGTACGACATCTGCGGGCCATAAATATCATTTGGTTCCAAAAGCGTATCGACGACGCGCCGCACGAACCGATCCGGATTCGTATCAATTTCCATATCCATCGCCGCAATCGACAATTCCTTCAGCATCCGGTTCGTTGCATTGCTTTTGCTCGCGCCATCCTTCAACAAAAGCGTTAAAATCTCGTCCGTAATCCCCGCAATGTCGTCGTAGCCCAATGCACGGCCAATCGGGTTCGCCTTGGCGGGGTCCGCCAAAAGCGTTGGTGACTCGTTCAGCCACGTTAACGCCTCGATCGCGTGCGGGTCCTGCCTGATATCGTCCATCACAACGGCCGCCTTGCGCAACGACCCCGTGTAAAGCATATTTTCATACAACGGCACGACGTCGATAAAAAATTGGTTCAGCGCATCCAAATCCTCTGGCGGTGCCGACGTATCAATCGCATCGATAAAATCCTCTCTCTGCGACTCAAACGTCGCCAAAAACTCCGGGCTGCTGTGCTCTTCAGACCACACCGAATTATCATACACGATATTGTAAAACTCTGTCCCGAACGTCCCATAATCGCGAACTTCGCGCTCTGGAACGATTTCTTCCATACAGCTACTGCTCAGAAAACAAGCCGCTATAAAAGATGCGGTAGCCAATAATTTACAAATTCGCCTATTTTTCATATCAACCGAATTTTATTCAATGTTTTGAGTAAAAATAAGTTTTAATTTTTAACGCGTTGCGTTATGTGGAATATTATTCCAAACGCACTTATACCTGCCTTGTGTAAAATGAAAAATCAAGGCATTTTTTTAGTGTTGCAAATTTCGAAAACCCGCGCCAATACTTGCGATGAAAAATCTGATAATCATTATTTTGTCACAAATTGTATTGAAATTCGTCCATAAAGCGCGACATCCGAGGCAAAAAATCGTCATTTTCATGCCCAAAAACACAAATATTGGATTTTTGCGTAAAAACACGTGACTGAATTTTTTGCGAATGGGGGCACGGCTAGCCAGAACAGAATATCATTTTCATGATAGACATCCCGTTGTGATACGATCCATTTTCGATAAATGTAATTGGAGTATTTTTCACCGAATATATCTATGGATTTATGCGGTACGACCTTGGATGATTTAATCTCAATGAGTATAAGTTTGCATTGATGCAGTATCTAGAAATCGATTTCATACGAGTGCGTGCTGTCGGGAACCGACCATGTATGATAGTAGAGCCGCTTTGCGGCTGTCCCCCTCCCTCTCCAGATTGGCCTAAGGAAGGGACATTTTGTATTATT
>JAZODZ010000420.1:0-7558 GCA_045597285.1 Myxococcota bacterium | reverse complement strand
ATCGGGCTCTGCAACGATCATGTCGAGCATCCCATCACCGTTCAAATCGGCGAATTCTATGGCCGAAACACGTGCTTCAGTCTTGAATGACGGTCTTGCTTCTGAAAAGTCATCTTTCAAAAAGTAAATATCATGGCTTTCGTTGTCGACGGCAATCACTTCAGGCGCGTCATTCAGCCTGGCGACATTCAGCACATCCCCGATGTGCCCCGATGCAAGCTTATTCTGAGCGTTAATCGTGCCGTTGATGCTACAGAAATCGTACTGCACGGCGATGTATGCCGGGGAATCTTTGGGTGTGGCCTGGTACACGAGATCGAGCTGTCCGTCGCCGTTGACATCGCCGATGGCGAACTGGGTACCGATATGCTGGTTTGATGTTGCACCTGTCAGACGTCGCCACGTCTTGAAGACTTTGTTTTTGCGATAAAAAATGCCGAATCCGCCGTTGCCCGATCCGTAATCCGGGGCCGAAGCGACGATCATGTCGCCCGTGGCTTCGAGGGACGGACAGAATTTGCCGGCGAGCAGTTTGTGGCCAAACCGATCTGGCTTCGTGGCGTCAGGCTTCATGGTATAGCGGTCATGCTTGCCGTTTGCCCAAGTGATATCGAGCATGCCCGGTTGATTTTCGGGCATGACGGACGAGGCGATATCGCTCTTTCCATCGCCGTTGAAGTCACCGATTCCAACCGTGTTCCCGTATCGCATGGCGAGCGGTGCGGTGTCCGTGACATTGAGCGTTTTCGAGGTATCCCAGGGCATGCCGCCGATTTGGCCAAAATCGCGCATCGAAGCGGCAGAATTGGTCTGAGCAAAATCATCGGCCGATTCTTCACTGGAACATCCCTGTACGGCCAGCAATGCTACTGCAATTATACACAAGCGTTTAGAGTCGATCATTTGGTTCTCCGGTGGTTTAGTCCTACTTACACACAAATATATTAATATAGCATAACAAACAGACTCTTTACAGTTTTGAGTTTAATCTTCAATCAATGTATAATTGCAAACGTGTTGTGATCAAGTAAATGTGTGAATGGTGAATCATCTCGGTGTCTATTACGATACGCAGCACATCGTTTTTGACGATTCTGTCTTCTGATTCATCCAGACGACAGTTACAGGTTTATCGAAAATCCAATGCCACCGCCTATTCCAAGACATTCTAAAACGCAGATGATGCTTGATGCGCCTCCCAAGGTTCCATCTCGTCTTCCTCCGCCCCGAGCATCTGTGCCATCTTTACCGTCACTTCAGCCAACTATGGGGTATCAGTCCATGCAAAGAGACGGCATGGCTGCTCCGAATATGACAGTGCCATCACCAGATGTCATGGATGAATCGCTAATGCCGATGTATTCAGGCAGTGATCTGCCCGGCGAAAAGACGGCATTTATCTCGCCAGTCATGACTGATGCGTTGGAAAGTCTGGATTCATCGACAGAAGACATGCCGTCTGTGCCGATGCAGAATAGAACGGTATCCTTTCCGTCATTGGGATCAGTCCCCGCTGTGAAGGCCTGGTATGCAAACCGGACCGTGGACAGATGTTTATTCTGCCGCGCTTCTGTTTGTCGAAATGATGACGGGAAAACAGGCTGTCGATGGCGATTCTTTTGTCGAAGTGGCGTTTAAGCAGTTAAAATCCGAGATTACGTTGCCACACGCCTGGGAGGGACGGGCACTGGGAACGGTTATGCACAAGGCGCTGTCGAAAGATATCGAAAATCGATATCAAAATGCGGCTGAATTTCGGGATGCACTTCAAAAGGTGAATTCTCCGGAAGATCCTGTGACAGAACTTGACAAACCGTCTGTTCCGCGTCGCGTCGGTCTTTGCGGCGTGTACCTTCCACAGCGTCAGATGGTGGCGGTTCAAAATGTCGAGACTGTACTCAAGCCATCTCCACGAAAACAACCTGTGCTTCTCATCTGTGTCATTTGCGCACTGTTACTGCTGGTTTTGGTGATATTCGGCTTTATTTTGTCTCACCTGGGGGGGATATAAAGCTGTGTGCACTCACCTAGAGACGTGCAGACCGCGCGTCTCTACGGCTCGCTTTTTATATTTGTTCGCCTATGCGCCTCACGGCGCATACGGCTCGCAAGCACGGCTATCGGCGTTCCGCCGATACGCCGTGCGTGACGTTGCGCTATTACATACGCGCAACGATAGTCCAACGAAAATATATATATATTAAATCTTCGGCAGTAAATCCGTGCTTCTCTTGATATCCTCATCGGTGGGGATGTAGTCGGACATTTTGCCGTCGTTGAACTGGCCGTAGGCGACCATGTCGAAGTAGCCGGTGCCGGTGAGGCCGAAGACGATGTTTTTGGCTTCGCCGGTTTCTTTGCTGCGCAGGGCTTCGTCAATAGCGGCGCGGATGGCGTGCGACGATTCGGGCGCAGGGAGGATGCCTTCGATGCGGGCGAACATTTCGGCGGCTATTGTGTCAAGAACTGACTATGACTAATGACTGCATGAAATACATTATGTCGAAAAAATTAAAACAATTCAACATTAAACAGTTTTGGTCGATAAATTTTTAAATTTACGCTAAATGGGATACCGAGCTCACGGTACGGCGTAAGTACCCTGAGTGGTTGGTAAATGATCCATTCAATGATGGAGGTGTTTCAATGAGTTTTTCTGATTTGGTAATTGAAGATGCATGGGAACGAGCTGGTGGTAGATGTGAATGTCGCCGGTCAAGTTGTGGTCATGGTAGGCGGTGTAACCGTCAATTAAGATGGGGTGATCATGGCGATGATGAATCACGATACGGATGGGAGGCGCATCACATTCATGCCGCTTCGAAAGGAGGGGCAGACACGCTTTCCAACTGCGAAATCCTTTGCATAGAATGTCACAAGAATACACGTTCTTATGGTCGTGGGTAGCTCGTGTTAAACTTCTGTGGGCATTATGATGATGCCCACTCTTCCATGGATTCTTTCGATGGTTCATCAAACCCAAAATCGACAACCGTTGCCCTTGATTACCGAACTGGACATTCGGCCTCCGGATAGTCTTTTGAAGTTGGCGGAGGATACTCGTGTTGCACTTGAGATCCTGAATTATGCCGCTAAATCAACGGATTCTCCCAAAGCTCTGGTCGAGATGGCCTTGCTGCAGGAGGCTTTAGATAGCTGCACCATGGACGGGATTTCAGTTCCTTTGGATGATGTATATAAAAGGATGGTGCATAAGCGCGGTAATGAAGAAGTGAGCCCTATTTTGAATTGCAAAGAGGCAATGCACGTCGGTTGGGAGCGAATGCGAGACAGAGGAGCCATAACACTTGGTGAGCTCGACGAACTCTGCCAACAGGTGAGCCCAACAACAGGAATTCGCACGTATTTGCCAGGCTTTGGAGAAGAATATCGCATTTCGGTTCGTACAGAAGACGCTGAAGAATTCATATATACGCCGCCACAGGGAAAAGATCTCCTCTGGAAGCATTTGTTGGAACTGTTTGAGTTTTTATATAATGATGAGGCGTATGGTGTACATCCATTGATAAAAATCGCATTGGCACACGTTCAGTTCGCAAGGTTCTCTCCATATCGTGAAGCGAATGGCAGAATTGGGCGAATTTTAAACGTATTATGGATTTGCCATAGAAAATATCTTAATTTACCCATATTATGCGCAAGTTCGTATTTGCATGCACATCACCAAAAGTATCATGAAGTGCTTTATGCATTTCATGACGACGATTATCTCGATAATTTGTATTCATGCGCGGAATTTATGCTTAAATCGTGGCTAACATCTGCAAAACAGACATTACGCGTGGTGGAGCAAGTAAAAGTGTTGTACAGGGAATGTTCAGAGGAATCGTATTTAGGTTCATTTAAAGGGCAGTTCAAACTGCTTCGCAAAGTCGTCGATATCTTGTTCCAGAAGGATTACGTTCGAATCGCTGATTTGGTAAATAATGGCATTCATCGACAAACTGCCGCCGGTTATCTGAATCGATTTGAAGAAAAAGGGCTTTTGAAAAAATTACCCGTTGGCAAGGACAATATTTATATCAACATCAAACTGCAAGCGCTGTTTGAGAAACTAAATAAGGAAGTTATAATATGAACAACAATATGTTGACCGCAGACGTTACGGCAAAAGTCAATCTCGTGAAGAGCATTGCCAATAAAACAAGGGGGCCCTACACCCCAGAAAAATATGGCAATGTCATCATCCCCATGTCGATTATCCGCCGGTTTGACTGCATCCTTGCAGACAAGAATGGCGAAATCGAAAAGATACTTCTTGCATCATCCAAAATTAAAGGAATGACGCCAGAAAAGGCGGAAGAGCTCGTCAAGCGGCAGTGCCATGTGCCATTTTATAATTCCAAGTGCGTCTCCCTCGAACAGCTCATCGGCGACAGCGACAATCTCAACGCCAATTTCCTCGAATTCGTCAAATCCTATTCGCCGAGCATTCAGAAGATACTTCAGGATCTGAAATTCCACGAGGAAGTCGAATTCATGATCAAAAAAGGCATTCTGTTCGAGGTGGTCAAGGCTTTTTCAGAAGTCGATTTCCATCCGTCCACGACGAGCCCGATGGCGATGGGGTATATCTTTGAAGAAATCATCCGAACTTATAAATCTAATGCCGAAGCAGGTGATCATTACACGCCACGCGAAGTCATTGAGCTGTGCATCGATTTGATGATCAGTGAAAACGTCGAAAGCATGAAGAAAGACGGAAAAATCATCCGCGTTTATGACAGTTGCTGCGGTACCGGTGGCATGCTTACGACGATGAAGCGCAAGCTGACCGATTCACAGGAAGGGCTCGGCATTAGCCCGGAAAACATTCGCCTTTACGGGCAGGACGTCAATCCAGAGGCTTATGCAATATGTTGCGCGGAAATGTTGATGATGGATGAGAATCCCCAGAACATCCGCGAAGGCAATACGCTGACGGAAGACCAGTTCCCTGGCGAAAAGTTCGATCTGCTCATCACTAACCCGCCATTTGGCGTGGAATGGAAGACGGAAAAGAGCGTTGTTGAGCGCGAGTTAAAGTCGCCGAACAATCGCTTTGTCGCCGGCACGCCCCGCGTCAGCGACGGGCAGCTTTTGTTCCTTCAAAACCTGCTCTCCAAAGCCGAGAACGACGCCCGAATTGCCATCATCCTGAATGGCTCGCCGCTCTTTTCGGGGGATGCAGGAAGCGGAGAAAGCGAGATTCGGCGGTATGTGCTGGAGAATCATCTGCTCGAAGCGATCATCGCCCTTCCGGATCAGATGTTTTATAACACGGGCATTTTCACCTATATCTGGATCCTGTCCAAAAAGCCGAATTCCAAGCGGAATCATAAGATTCAGCTCATTGACGCCACGTCCATGTATGTGCCTCAGACGCCTAAATCGCTTGGTAACAAGCGCAAATTCATCGACGAAGACAACCGCAGGCGCATCGTTTCGGAATACCGGGCGTTTCGTGCGTCCGACATGACGCGGATATTCGATGCCGCCGATTTCGGTTATACCAAAGTGACTATCGAATGCCCCCTGTACGATGACAAAGGTAAAAAAATCGTCAAGCGTGGCGCGGTTCAGGTTGATACCAAACGTCGCGACACGGAGACCATTCCGCTCAAACAGGATATCGATCAATATATCCAATCCGAGGTGCTGCCTTACGTTCCCGATGCCTTCCCCGATCGGAGCAAAGACAAAATCGGTTATGAAATCCCCTTTACGCGCTACTTTTACAAGTATGTTCCCCCTAGAAAGAGCGCGGATATCCTGAAAGAAATCATCGCGAACGAAAAGATTGTGCAGAAATCCCTTAAAGAGGTGCTGAAATGAAACTCGTTTGGTTGGTTTGAGGGGGCAGTCGCCCCCTACGCGGCTATTTGTTGGCAATTTGCCAACAAATACGCCGCTACCCCCACTGCGGGGCCCTCAAACGCCGGCCCCGCAACGCCCCCGGCTAACCATTTTCGTGAGGTCGCGGAAATGGTCGAGACGGTCGAATGGCGAGCGATTTTGGATTTGCTAAACATTGTGTAGCAAATTGGCATGGAGCAGAAAGATGATAGACGAAATCAAAACTTACGACACAAAGACATTCGAAGATCTCAAGCACATCAATGAATATGGTCAGGAGTACTGGCTCGCCCGAGAACTGCAGGAAGTGCTCGAATATCGGCAGTGGCGTCGTTTTGAGGATGCCATCGAAAGAGCAAAGGAAGCATGTCAAAACAGCGGATTTGCTGTAGCTGATCATTTTGCCGACGTCGGCAAAATGATCAACCTGGCTAAAGGAGCCACTCGCGAGGTCCAGGACTACCAACTCTCGCGATATGCTTGCTATCTCACTGTTATGAACGGCGATCCTCGCAAGCAGGTCATTGCTGTGGCGCAAACGTATTTTGCAGTCAAAACCCGGCAACAGGAATTGATTGAAAACTACGAGGAACTCACCGAAAACCAGAAACGACTGGCAATCCGAGAGGAAATTAAGCATCATAATTCATCACTGGCGGATGCTGCGCATGAAGCAGGTGTCGTGAAACCATTGGATTATGCTATTTTTCAGAATTGTGGCTACATGGGATTATACGGAGGATTGAAAGCCGCAGATATTAGAGCGCGAAAAGGGTTAAAGAAAAGCCAGGATATTCTTGACCACATGGGGAGTACGGAATTGGCTGCCAATCTATTTAGAGCAACCCAGACCGAAGAAAAACTTCGACGAGAGCACATTCAGGGAAAAACAGCTGCTAACCAGACACATTTTGAAGTCGGAAAGAAAGTTCGCCAAACCATCGAAGAACTTGGGGGAACCATGCCAGAAGATTTGCCCACGCCCGAAAAAAGCATTCAACAATTGCAGCGCGAGCAGGAAAAAGGAAAGCTGAAGTAATTACAGGAGCAGATAGCATGACACGCAAAATGAAAGACAGCGGCATCGAATGGATCGGGATGATTCCAGAGGGGTGGGATAGAATCAGATTAAGGTATTTATGTACTATTGAAACAGGGAATATGGATACTCAAGATGCTGATAGTGAAGGCATCTATCCTTTTTATGTACGTTCGCCTAATATTGAAAAATCCTCAAAATATACATTTCAAGGGGAAGGTATTATTGTCGCAGGAGATGGAGTCGGCGCAGGTAGAGTGTTTCATCATGCTTTTGGCGAATATGGAGTACACCAACGTTGTTATAGATTGTCAAATTTTAATGGGATTAATCCTGATTTTTTGTTTTATTACATCTCAAATATGTTTCCAAATATAATGGATTATGGAAGTGCGCAATCTACAGTTCCATCAATTCGATTATTCATGTTACAAGATTTTCCTGTTTATATTCCTTCACGAACAACCCAACCCCGCATCGTCGCCTATCTTGACGCGAAATGTGCAGAGATCGATGCGTTGATTGCCGCCAAAGAAAAGAGCAATGCATTATTAAAGGAATATCGGCAGAGCATCATTTTTGAAGCTGTAACCAAAGGCCTTGATCCCCATGTGCCCATGAAAGACAGCGGCATCGAGTGGATTGGAATGATACCAGAGGGGT
>JAZODZ010000419.1:0-3897 GCA_045597285.1 Myxococcota bacterium | reverse complement strand
AATACCAGCCGCTCATAAACTTCATCATCCAGTTTTTCACGGTTATGACTGCTCAATCCCTGACGCAGGCTTTGCATCGACGCATAAATGCTCTCTTTTGCATTCGGACATCGCATGAGCAGGGATGCCCATACGTCGCCCGAAACGATGGCTGACGTATAGACCAGGGCATCACACGGCGTTTCGCCCTGCAAATAAGACTGCGCCAGTATTTCTGCGGCTTTGCTGCGATATGCCGGTGCGTTATCCGAATAATCCTCTAGCTTTCTGCGCGTTGCCGTGACGCCGTTTGCTTCGACATAATACGGCAGCACGCTGATTAAGGACGAGGCCGCCATGGCATATTCGCCATTTTGCTCGAACAGTTCGATGGCAGAAATCGCATCGACCAAAGAACCGCTATCCCTCAGAGGTTCCATGACTTCCGCAACGGGATAACTCACCGCCTGTTCGAGACTGTTCGCAATTTGCCCCGTCGATTCCGAGGCAATGGCCATTTCAAGACGCCGTCGCTTAATCGAAAGGTCTTCCGGCGAAAGCGATATGGCTTCGTGCATCCATGCCTGTGCCTGATCATAACATCCGCATTTTTGCGCCTCTTCTGCGAGCCGCACGATATTGTTTGAATTCCACTGGTTCAGGCTTTTCAATGATTCCGTCAGTTCGTCAAACACCTCTTTTTGAGATGTATTACCCGAGCGAAGTTCCAAAACCATCAGCCGCATGACGAGATCGGCCGAAATCGCCGGCCCTGCCGCAGAATATGCCTTCTTCGCATATTTCAAGGCATTCTGCGTGTCGCCATATTGCTCATAAATCTGGGAAAGCCAGTCGAGACGGCGGTAAATGCCTTCGGCTGAATCCTGCATCGAACTGACGAGCGTCTGCGCCCCGACATTATCCGGCGCTCGCCGGGCCAGTTTGACTTCAAGCCCCATGATTTCCCGCGAATCCGGCCGAAGTGCCTGAAGCCATGACAAATGCCGCAAAGCCCCGTCGAAATCGTTCATCGACAATGCTATTTCGGCGAGCCGAATGTGAACATCGGCATTATTGGGAGCGCTGTTTTCAAATTTGTCCGATATCTCGCGAATCTGCTCTGTCTTTCCATCGCCGGAATAATAACGCACGAGCCAAGAAAATGCGCTTTGCCGCGTCGCCAGCGTTTCGGCGTCGAGCAATCGAAGAACCCGTTGCTCGCCATATTCCATGATGTGCTCTTTTTCGAGAAGCGACGCCATTTTGAGCGCTTCCTCATCTTTTTCCACATCCGAAACGATTTGGCGAATGCCGTCATGCATTCGTCCGGCTTTGACGTGAACGCTCACATAGCTTTGGCGATCATCCGCCGCGAATTTCAAGCCTTTGTCCGCAGCCGTTTCAAAGGCATCCGCCGAATCCTGCCACGCCTCGACACGATAAAATGCATAAGCATATTTCAAAGCATTTTCGGGCTTTTTATCGAGAAGCACGCGATAATCTTCGATGGCCGCCAGTCGAAGAACTTCAACACTTTTCTCCTTATTTCGGGACAAATACGTCGTCACACGGCTTGCCGCCAAAATCTCGCGCTGATCAGGATTCTCGCTATCCAAATGATTTTCGAGCCATTCCACGCCTTTCGTAGCCGCGTTATATCTGCCGTATTCCTCGAACACGAAAGTATATGCCTTTGGCTTGTCATCCTCTAGCCTGACGTATTCCTCGAACGCCTTGCCAACTTCGTCATAACGCTCAAGCCCAAGGAACAAGCGGCTCTGAGCCAAATAGCAACGCTTGTCATCCGGATGTTCGGCCTGCCATCTTGCGGCATATTCGGCGGCTTTTTCGGTGTTCCCGACGCCCTTGAGGTAATTGAAAATGACCTCGTAGGCGTTCGAGGTTTTTCCCGAAAGCTCAAGAGCTCGCTCGAGTGCGGCAATGCTTTCTGCTTCGTCGCCTTTCAATTCATAACAGAACGAGGCCAGGGCCATTTCGGCGCTAATTTTGTCGCTCACCGAGCCTTTTAACAAGGGTTCCAGCGTCTTTCTGAACTCTGTTTCGGCCTCGGCATCGCGGAAATACTCCGAGCGTTTCAGTGCGCTCATCCCGGTATCGTATTTTTCAAATGCCGCATAAAGTTTTGCAAACTCACGGGTGACTTTGAGGCCTTCAAAATAGAGCATCTGCCCGTCTTTGGACAGCTTCCCGGCCGCCGCAGCCGGCTCCAGGACTTCGACGACGCCTGCCCAATTCTTGCGCTTTTTCTCAATCTGCGCCACGGTTTCACGGGCTTTCGCCGCCGGCGCTTCAAAACTGTCTATCCATTCCTGCGACACGCGTTCAAACTGCCGGATTTCGCGGCAGTCAACAAAGGTTTCGAGCCGTGCCGTCTGAAATTCATCGTCATTGACGCCGAGTTTTGCCGCATTTTCGGCAGCCACGAGCGCCTGCGTCGGCATCTTTCGATTACGGAACCATTCAAAAATCCTGACGTAAAGCGCCCCGTCTTTCGAATTCTTTTCACCGAGCGTCGTCAAAATGTGGCTCGCGGACGACATCTGTCCCGCGTCATAAAGCATTCCCGCGGCTTCAAAAATGCGTTCCCTGTTATCGAAGCACGTCGTGCTGTTATCGCATGACAAGGCAAACGAAGCCGCCGCCGCATCGCCGTAACCCGCGTTGCAAAGAAGCCGCACATCGGCAAGGACATCTTCAATCGTCCTGTCCGCCCGGCCATTATGTGCCGACAAAACCTTGTCCGATTCGGCGATGTCGAATGATCGACGAAGCGCAATCGCATGTCTGACTTCTTTATTCTGATCCTTCGATTCCGCAAGGATTTCGGCATCAAACGCCCACTGGCTGAATTCCTCACAGACCGTCGCCGCTTCGTCAATCCTCTTTTCGCGTTCTGAACCGCCATTCCCAACGTATTCGCGCAAAAGCGTCCGGGCCTCGTCATTGCGGCGCAGTTGGAAAAGCCGTTTTGCCGCGCTCAGCTGGCTGACTGCCGGATCCGACACGGTGCGCTCGATTTCGTATGCGTCGAGGACGTATCCCTTCTTCGCAAGTTGTTTTGCGTATGCGGCCTTGATGCTGTCCCCGTTTTCAGGCGTGATCCCGTAATTCTCGAGTGCCTTCATGCACCCATAGCCGTCCCCCTTGCCCTCCAATGCGTTGAACGCCGATTCAAACATCGACTGCTCATCCTGTTGCAACACATGGCCTGCCTGTGTCGAACGAAGCCCCGATTCGCACACATCCACCCACTTTTTGCGTGCAAATGCCGCTCGCCGCACGAGCATTTCGGATTCGATGCTGCCACCATCCAACGAAACCGCGAATTCCGCCGATTTCTCCGCCGAATCATACTGGCCACGCCCATACGATGCCGCCGAGGCAAGCTGATAAACCTCGGGATTCCGAGGTTCCATCGCTATCGCCGCGATTGCCTGTTTCTGAGCCTCGTCATAATTGCCCGATTTCAGCGCCTTGCGTCCTGCTTCCAGCCCCGTCGAACACGCGGTCAGAAGAATTGCACAAACTATCGCCAGATATTGATAACGCATTTCTGTTTCCCAAAAAGGACGCACCGTCCTGTCTAATTATCTTTTTTTCTTTTTGCGCGGATGAAGCACCAGTCCGCGTTCCGGCATATCTGGAAGCAGATCTTCGTCATATCCAACTTCCACCTCGAGTTTTGCCGCATATTCATCTTCATTCTTCGACAAAACCTTGATGAACCTGTCAACCCGCGCCTGCACGACTTCCCCGTACTTGTCGGCACAGCGAACAAATTTGCCGATGTATGGCGGCCTGGTACACGCATTGATCTTGAAAAAACACCGGATCTGGACGTGAATCAGGTCGAAAAGCCCGATTTCATCAGGATTCTGTATTTCTTTTTGCTTTTCG
>JAZODZ010000418.1:0-5248 GCA_045597285.1 Myxococcota bacterium | reverse complement strand
TCCGGAATGTTTTGAGGAGCTTCTAATTCTGCAGCAGTGAGATGGAGTTTATTATGTCGCGCAAATCAGTATGGTGTTTTCTGTTATTGGCGAGTGTGATGTGTTTTTCGGCCTGTCAGGACGATGACGAGACGGCTCAGCATGGAAGGAAAGGCTCGGATGTCGAGACCTGCCAGCCTGCCTCGTTTAAGTCGGCCTGTGTGGATGACGGGAAGGCGGTGAAGGTCTGCGAATTGACTTCCAAGGGGTTTACAGTTGGAAAGACGGAGTGTTCTTCTAATCAGGCGTGTATTGAATACGACGGAAAGGCGGAGTGCGTCGACAAATGTACGGAGGAAGGCGTGATTCTGTCGGAATCCTGTGAACAGGTCTCGGATGGCTCCGCGGCGCTCAAGTCTGTGGTGCAGAAGGCCGTCTGTTCGCGGCTTGAGAAAGATGGTCAGCTATATGCGATAAAAGAGAATACTGTGTGCAGTGGCGTCTGTTATCACGGCAAATGTGCAGGTCTTGGCGAGCCGTGCGATGCCAAGGTTCGCGACAAGGAAACCGTGCTTGGGTGCAATGGCCGCGATATCTATGTCTGTGATCGGAATCAGGTCATTCGCAAGGAAGTGTGCCAGAAAAAAGAGCTGTGCCAGATGGCCGAAAAGGATGACACCCAATACTATTATTGCGCGGCACCATGCGACAAGGCTTCGGGAACCGGAAACATTTGCGCCATTGGGCAGATCGCGGCCATTCCGACGAAATGCGTCGAATTTTCCGACAAGGAAATCTATAAAATCAATGTCGATAACACCAGGATTTCGGCCGATTCCGGCGGCATGTACTGTGAGGGCGGGAGTTTGAAATCGCTTCCCTATTCCAGTTGCTGTGCGGGAAAAATCAACTGTGTCGAGGAGTGTTACGGCAATGTCGCGCTGACGCGGTTCAACCAGTACCATCAATACCAGGACTGTGCGATCGGGCTTTGCCACATCAACAAAGAGTGGGGATATCACGAGTGCATGCAGCCGTGCGACAAGGAAGGCGATATCATCATGCAGTGCGGTGCATTTGGGTATAACGAGGATTCGTACGCTGCGCAGCTCGAGTGCGTGCAGTTCGACAACGGCCTGTATTACAGGACGGAACAGGTTTTTATTTGTCCGGACGGTTGCACCGATGGCTCATGCCGGTGACAGAAAACGGCGAGCACTCCGTATGTCAATAGGCATGCCGACAAATAAAGTAACGGCTGTTTTCAAGGATGAGCCCCTTGAGGAATATCGGGGCAAAGAATTTGATTGCAATAAAATCACAGGTATGACATAAAAGTCAGAGTTGTCAAAATTTTGACACTTGCCGAAAGAGAGGCGTTGACTTATTGGGCAGTCATGCCTATAAGGACGCGATTAATTTTCGGGGGAATAAATTATTTGGAGTAAGATATGGAAACACCCGGTTTAATGCTCAAGCGTGAACGCGAAGCGCGTGGAATGACGCTGAGCGAACTTTCGAAAGTTACCCGGATACCAGAATCCGCGCTGTCACATATAGAAAATAACGAGTTTGATGAGTTTCCTGCAGAAGTATTTGTTCGTGGGTTCCTGCGCAATTATGCACGTCAGCTTTCCCTGTCGCCGGCAGAGGTGATTCGGGCTTATGAAGAAATGGGCCCGCAGGCACCGGCAAAACCCGTCGAAGTGGAAGAAACACTGGTCGAGTACCTGCCGAACACAGCGCATCAGGAAACCGCAAAAGCTGAGAACGATAACGAAGTCATTCACCACACTTCGATGAAACTCGCATATATCGCGATCTTCTTGATCGCATTTGCCGGCATTGGTCTGAGCGTTCTGTTTATCAGCACGGGCGAAGCCGAAGAGACCGATGCGGATTATACGATTCAGACGGGCGAAACGAGCGAGTCGCCGTTCCTGATTTCCAACACTTCCGAAGGTTGGATCGAATAATTTTTCGGTCGTCCGATTTTTCTTGCATAAATTGTAAAAATGCTTATAAGGCTTCCCGATTTCCGGGAAGCCGGATTTTTGTGGGGCTGTAGCTCAGTTGGGAGAGCGCTAGAATCGCACTCTAGAGGTCGTCGGTTCGATCCCGATTAGCTCCATCTTGAAAGGCAATTTCGATATCGGAATTGCCTTTTTTTGTGGCTTTGTTCATCCTCCGTGGATATGGACCTCCCCCTGCCCCTCATGGTGTACGCCAAGTCACTGACAGTGAAGCACGCCCCACTGTCATGTGATTTCGTTAGCGATAGCCCCTCCTGCCTAAATAATCACGATAGTTTTTCGTGTCATTGAATCTTTTTTGCTATAATAAAACGCTGTTTTTGTAGCCCTGAATTCAGGAGGAAATCCATGAGGAAAAATACGCTTTATTTGTTAGCAACGCTTGTTTCATGCCTGTCCCTCTACGGCTGTGCCAGTTCCGTGGATGAAGATAATAATATTCCGCAACAGAAACCACTGCAGGAATGCGGTGATGGCGTCTGTTCCAGCACTGAAACCTTCGCGACATGCCCGGCCGATTGCAAGGATAACACTGCCAAGCCGACGACGGGCTGTGGCAATGGCATTTGCAATATCGATGAAACGCCGGCGACCTGTCCCCAGGATTGTCAGGCCGTGTGTGGCGATGACTACTGTGACAAGGACGGAGGCGAGGATTTCAAGACGTGCGGCAAGGATTGCGGACGGTGTGGCGATAGCTTCTGCGATCCCATGCGAGGCGAGAGTACTGAAACCTGCTCGCTTGACTGCAAGGTCATTGCGGTGTGCGGGAATAACAAATGCGAAAAAGGCGAGACGCGCCTGAACTGCTCGGAAGATTGCCTGCCTGTATGCGGGGACGGTCGCTGTGAATTGCCGGAAACGGAAGAATCCTGTGCCAAGGACTGCGCTTCCGAAATCGTCGAATACGAGTCGGTTTGCGGCGACAGCGTCTGCGATGACGATGAATCCAATGATACGTGTCCGGACGATTGCGAGGAAGAGCCCGAGCTCCAGCAGCTCTCGATGAAAAGCTTTAACGCTCTGAAGGAAAGCAACTATCGATTCCTGCACGACTATGATCTCGTCTCGCAGCCATTCGAAGCGAAAGAAGGCGAAGACAAGGACGATGCTTACAAACGCCAGATGGAAGAGTTTTTCTCCTTCCCGTTCCCGAGTGAAGTGAGGACGGATGCAACCGGTCATCCCAACATCGCCAACTATCCCCTTCCCGATGACTCGATATTGGCAATGGTCAGCGGTATTCCAATCATCAAGAAGATGTCCGAGTTGATTCCGATGATCATCAACCTTGCCCAGACCGAGCGCAAGGGATTCTCGCCCATCGGTGCGACATACTTCAAATCATCCGTGGCAATCGATACCAAGACCGTGTTTCCCAAACCGGAAGATACGGCATCCGAAAAATCGTGTTTCCAGCTGATCAACGTGGAAACCGGTTCGCGCCATTATGGCGAGCGCGTGCCATTGTACGTGTCGTATCAGAATATCGGAAATCGAGCCTGGGCAGACAAAACACTCGTGATGCGTCCAGTGCCCGGCGTCGGTGCGGTTCCCGGCGAGCATTATGTTAGCATTGTCGGCAACTGCCTTTCTTCGAACGGCAAGAAGTTCAACCAGTCCAACAAGCTCCGCTACATCCTGGCCAAGGCCGCACCGCAAGAAATCAACGATCGGATGGCACCCTATGTCGATGCGCTGAAGGATCTCGAAGCGAGTGGCAAGCTCGGCATGAAGATCGAGGACATCCGTGCCATGACGGGTTATGAGACGCTCGATGCGGCAGCCGAAATGGATCAGATGGCGAAAGACCTCATTGGTAAAGGGCATATCGTCACGGATAACAACGGTGTTGCCGTTGGCGAATGGCAGACGACCACGCAGATCGGCTACGATGCCTCGAAGTTCAACGTCCATATCTTCCACGGCCAGTTCGAAACGATGAACTATATCGACGGCACGTATCCGTATGATTCCAAGGGCGAAGGCCACATCACATTCGACGAGAACGGCAAGCTGGTCTCGAAAGGCAAAAAAGAAATCGTCAATTACACGATCGTCGTTCCCGATACCGAAATGCCCGAAAAAGGCTGGCCTATTGCCGTTTATGGTCACGGTACGGGCGGCGATGCCGATACGCATTGCCGTTATGGAAATGACGAAGGCATTGTCCTCATCAACGGCGGCTATGGCTATTATGGCACCAAGCCCGGTCCTAAAGCCGTTCCGATGGCCATGATCGGCTTCGATGCATGTCTTCAGGGCAAGCGCGGCAACGGCAAGGAAATCACGACGGCAGACTTCGTCATGATGCTTCTCGAAAACCCCATCGTCATCCGCGAAAGCTGGCGTCAGACCGTCATCGATATGCTCGTGCTCTACGATATTCTCGACCGCAAGGAACTCATACTCCCGCCAATCGACGGCAAGAAGGCCGCAAAGAATGTCACGTTTGACCCAAGCTACGGCCTATACATGGGGCACAGCCAGGGTTCGCAGGAAGGCGGCATGCTCCTCGGCCTGACTGACAAGGTCAAGAATGCGTTCCTGTCTGCCGGCGGTGGCGGCGTCATGCTCAGCTTCGTCGATCTCCATCCCGACCTGAGCACCGTCCCGGTCGTTTCGACGATGCTCAACGGCAAGTCCGTCGCGGACATCGTGGGCTATATGCTTGGCATGGAAGATGGTGATATTTCTTACGATGCCTTCATTACAAACCATATCATTCAGCCGCTGACCGATCCGCTCGATCCTCTCAACTTTACGCGCCGATTCGTCATGGAACCGCCTGAAGGCTGGGAACCCAAGAATATCGCACAGACCATCGCCCTCGGTGACCAGGATACGCCACAGTCGGCTCAATTCGCGATGATTTCGTCCATCGGCCTGCCCCCGATTGGCAAGATGTTTACCGTCACGGATCCGATGAGAATCGTGGGGTTCACGAAATCGACAGGCTCCTCGGTCAGCAACAACATCACGACGCTCGACGGCAAAAAGGTGACGGGCGCGTCAATGCAGTTCAAATATACCGGCGGCGACAACCCCCACTTCGTCATTTACAACATGAACAGCGCCCGCAATGCGTATGTCGATTTCTTCAGGTCGGTCGTCGTGGATGGTAAACCGACGGTTTCCATATCCGGTAAACAGGAAGGGACGAATTAATCCGGACGCGCCTCTATTTCGCCGACCAAGTCGGCTCAATACGAGGCGCCAAGTCGGATCGTAGCCAT
>JAZODZ010000417.1:0-4227 GCA_045597285.1 Myxococcota bacterium | reverse complement strand
GCCGTGATCGACATCCTGAAGTTTTGCCTCGATGCGATGATGAACAAGCCCTCGGATGTTCCGACGCTGCCGCCGGAACTCGTGATCGTCGATGATCCGCTCGATTCGTTGTTTGGTCGGCGTATTTGTGTGGATAATCGTGGCATGCCGGTTTCGGCTCGAGATATCGTCAAAGACGGCAAGCTTCAGCCGTGGAATGATACGAAAAATGCTCGCCATTCCGGCGAACACGACGCGCCTTCGATTTTCTGTCCGATTCTCAAATCCGCGCAGTCAACCGATGCCGTCGATCTCTCGCCCGAATCGCTCTCGGCCACGCTCGACAACCGGACGCTTTTTATCGAAAAAATCCGGATGTTCGCTCCCGATGGGCAGGGCGCTCGCTATCTCGTGCCCGACGGCGGTATCCTGTATCGTGAGGGCCGTTGCCTCGGTCATGTCGTTCCCGCTCCAGACTCCTTTTCGCTCGAAGAAACGCTTTCTCATTCGCGCCCGGTCGGCTTGCCCATTCGGATTGGCAATGCTGCTGTTTGTGCGCTCGAATACACGCCATGAAAAGACGCGATTTTTTATCATTATTGGGCACGGCCTCAGTACTCGCTCCCGGCGTCGCCACGGCGCAGGTTCCCGATCGGACTGTTGTGGAAGCCCTCAAGATTAAACTTTCGGATGTCGTCGAAAGCCGCCTCGCCATCGAATGTGTTCTGCCACAGAACGTCGAATGGCTGGACGGTTTTTCGGACGGCACCTCGTGTACATTTGATCAAGATTAATTATGTCGATACGAGAACTCATCATATTGGGTACGGCGGCGCAGGTTCCGACCCGCGAACGCAATCACAATGGTTATTTCCTCCGCTGGAACAAGTCCGGCATTCTCTTTGATCCAGGCGAGGGTACGCAGCGCCAGATGACGTATGCGGATGTTTCGGCGTCGCAGATAACGCACCTCGCCATTACGCATTTCCACGGAGATCACTGCCTCGGGCTTCCCGGCGTCATTCAGCGCCTTAGCCTCGACAAGTCGCCGCATCCGGTCCATGTCTATTTCCCGGCTTCCGGCGAGTGTTTTTTCAATGCGATGACACACGCGTCGCTGTTTCAGAGCAATGTCGAGCTCGTCCATCATCCGATTGCGGAGCCGGGCGTCGTGTTCGAGAATGACGAGATGATCGTGCGCGTGGCACCGATCGATCACCGCACGGAGTGCTTCGGTTATCGCGTCGAGGAGCCCGATTCCCGCACGATTTGCATGGAAAAACTCGCGCAGTACGGTATCCACGGCCCCAAAGTTGGCGAGCTCAAGCGCAACGGCCAGCTCACGCTCGACGACGGCACCGTGATTCACCTCGATGACGTCAGCTCGGTGCGCCATGGCCAGAGCTTTGCGCATGTCATGGATACGCGTGTGTGCGAAAACGCCGTGTTGCTTGCGAAAAACGTCGATATCATGCTCGCCGAGGCGACTTATACCGATGACGAGGAAAAACAGGCGCACGAGTACATGCACCTGACGGCGCGGCAGGCGGCGCAGATTGCCCTCGAGGCGGGTGCCAAAAAGCTCATTCTGTCGCACTTTTCACAGCGCTATTCGAATACTGTTGAGCATTTGCGCCAGGCTCGCGAGGTGTTTCCCGAAACTTATACGGCCCGCGATTTGGATCATTTCGAATTCCCAAAACGCATTCGCGATTTGTAATGATTTCGGTGGGCACGGCTATCGGCGTTGCCGATACGCCGTGCGGGGCGGCTATGCCTGCGGCATACGCCGCGCAAATCGCCGCTATCGGCGTTGCCGATACGCGGCGAAAGAGACGTGCGGACTGCACGTCTCTATCCGGGGTTTATGCGTTCGCCTATGCGCAGAGAGACGTGTCACGACACGTCTCTACATGCGCATACGGCTCGCGGGCACGGCTATCCGCGCTGCCGATTCGCCTTGCTCCCTTTTTTGTGGGTTATTCCTTCCCCACCACCCAGCGATCAATCGTTCGCCTGTCATTCTCAAAATTGACGCCGACCTTGACAATCTTCTTGTCTCCGGCTTCGTACTGAATCGCATAGCCTTTGTCGTCAATCTGTTTGAGCGCTTCTTCGGCTGTGCCATCGAGTTTGAATTCAAATACATAAATGGTATCTTCGGTTTCTATCAATGCATCACAACGACCGGCGGCACTGCATTGTTCTGTGCGTACTGAATACTCAGAGGCCAGTGTAAAGATTAGATAAAATATAGTTTTATAGTGATCTTCATCCTGCTTTTCCGCATTATACGGAATTGAACTAAAGAACGAACGCAACAAAGTCATGGCTCGATCCACATCACCATCATTAAGTGATGTCATAAGACGTATCAAAAATGAATTATTTCCAGTTGCAGTTTGCCCTGTATAGTATGGAGCCAGACCTTTAAGAAAACTCACACGGACTTCTTCGTTGGGAAATCCTAATGTATAGATTTCACTTCGAAATGATTTTATCGTCACATAACCGCTTTGATATAATACAGGAATCGGTGTTTCTGCATGTTCAATGGGGACATAAAAATCCGTCTCACTTGCAACAAACCCTTCCAGTTCTTCGGGCCGAAGCGTGTATTGACTCAGCAGTTTAGTCAGATGTGTCGGTGTGCCCGTCGAAAACCAATAATTGTATAATTCTTTATCTTTCAGGCTGTTCAAAAGACTGAATGGATTATAGATATCTGGTGATTTTTTTGTAAAATGATAGCCATCATATTTGCGTTTTAGACGCAATAAGGCCGTATTGACAGAGATATTCATGGCTTTGGCCAGGTTCTCGACTTCAGGCGCGAGTTGCGTGGCAATTTCGTCCCGCGTAAAGCCACATATTGCAGCATATTCACCGTTCATCGAGATCGTCATTAGATTGTTCAGTTCGCTGAATATACTCAACTGGCTGAACTTGCTGATGCCGGTGATAAACACGAACTGAAGTTTACTGTCCAAATCTTTGATTGGACTGTAAAAATCCCGCAACTGCTGACGGACGGACTCCATGAGTTTTTCATCATGCATGGTATCCAAAATCGGTGCATCGTATTCATCGAAAAGCAACACGACTTTTTTGCTGGTCTGCGCATTTGCTCGCAATACCAGATCTTTCATTCGAATGCCAAACTGCGATTTCGCTGTGCCAGATTCAGTCCCATATATTTTCTCATAATCCCTTAGAAGACTGTCCAGCAGATAACTGACATCCTCAACCGAAACGACTCGCTTTAAGCTCAGCGAAAAATGTAGCACGGGATACTGGAACCAGTCTTTCTCGAGCTGCGCCATGGATAACCCGTCAAAAAGATCCTTGCGCCCCTCAAAGTAGGCTTTGAGTGTCGAAACGAGCAATGATTTGCCAAAACGCCTTGGACGAGAAAGGAAGTAGTACTTGCCCGTTGTCACCATCCGATAAACTAAGCCAGTTTTATCGACATACACCGCATGGCGATCACGAATTTCTTCAAATGTCTGAATCCCAATCGGGAAAAAACGTTCCTGCATGGCACACCTCCGTCATTCCAAGGGTCATGCCCATCCCATTGTCATCTACATTTGTACAGTCGTTCTGTGGAACATCGTCGTATGCGCAGTAAGGCGCATAGGCGAAGCACATCCTCCAAAACCATCAAATAAGTTTGCAGATACACCGCAATGGCCGCGTTTATTTCGAGACGTTGGCGATGATCGCCGCGACGTCGGCGTTCAGCTCGAGCAGGCTGATTTCGAGTGTCCCGAGGACTTTCATGCCGATTTCACCGAGTTCGGCCGGGGTATAGCCGGCATTGCTGTTTTTCATGCATGTCAGCATGGTATCCAGCTGATTCTGTGTCGTCTTGTCGGTGTTAAGCGTCTCGACGAGTGTGGCGTTGCAGCCGAGTGCCATTTGCGCATTCATAAAATCGATGAAGAATTGCTCGACATCCCCGCGGCAGCCGGAGGATTTGCCGTTCGCCGTGTTTTCGAGCAAATCCCTGTGAAATTTATCACATGAGCTGTAGTCGTTGTACTGCGTTTCCTTGTTGACGTGCGGATAGCCGCATGATTTCTGGAAATTGCAGTAATCATCGAGGACGTAGGCGATTTCTGGTCTGGTACAGCCGGACATGGCGAAAGTGGCTGCGGCGAGTAATGACATGAGTAAGGCTTTTTTCATGGGGGACTCGTGGGGTAGGGGAGTTTGAGTTTGCTTTGCCCGGTTTGGGCATGGTGA
>JAZODZ010000416.1:0-3790 GCA_045597285.1 Myxococcota bacterium | reverse complement strand
GCCGTGGTTCCGGCCCGTTCCTCAGTGTTTTCAATGCCGAGAAGCTCTTTTTCGACGCGATTGCCGAGCCGTCTGCCGACCAAGCCCGCCACGGCCCCGGCAACAAAAACGACGGCAAAAAACGCCCCAAGCAGCTGCCAGCCAAGCGCGGGCGACCACGACACGGCAAAAAATTTACTGACCGTTTTGATAATCCCGTCGATAAAATCCTGGCCGTAGTAAAACCACATTTTGATGACCGACTGCATCTGCGACAAGACAAGCGTCAGCCCACCGGCCATCATGCACGTCACGACATTGCGCGAACTCGCCAGCAGGCACAGCTCCACCACAAGCGCCTCGCTGAGAATTCCGAAAACCGGCCCGAGAATGATGCCGCTCGGCGACAGGCATTTAATGCACGCCGCAACAATGCCCACGCAAATCGTGCTGCCGCGTTTCGGAAAAACCTGCCGTTGCGCAAGCAGCAGAACGACGCACAGCAACGTCATAATCAGGCCAGTCTTTGGTACCCTGAGCACGTGCAGAAACGTTCCTAGCGTTAATTCAAGCCCTCCCCAGAGCGTTCCAAAAGCCGTGACATAGGCCCAGAATTTACTTTTCTCTTCCTCAAGCATCATCAAACCAATCTTAGAAAATGTCTGCATGATATCGACACAGACGCTTACTTATATACGCGTTATTACATATTTGCAACCGAGTTGCATATTTATTAATGGGAAGACTTTTTCATTGATATAATTTAGTTATATGATTTAGTGTGCGGCACGCTATGGTTGGCAGTTGCCAACCATAGCGTTGTCTTTTTTGCTATCGGCCAATACGCAAAAAAACGCAAATTATTATAAACACATCATAAATATAGCCAGGACAGACATCCGGATAATTGCGAGACTCGCTATCTTCTGGCTTAAATATTATATCTATAATATTATAAATCGAATTTCGCCCCCTAATCATCCGTAGTAATTGTACGAATAATCTGTGTTGCGCCCCTTCAGGGCGCTGATATTGTTGGAACACACGTTCCCGTGGTTACGCGATGCGCTCACCCCGGGCTGAAACATTGCGCCCCTTCAGGGCGCTTTGTTCAGACCTTCCCTAGGAAACGTAATTTGTTCAGAGCGTGCGAATCGTCTCTTTTGTTATTCGAAATATTTATATAAATCGTGCCGATGACTAGTGACGAGTGCTGAGCCAAATTTCAGCGGTTTTTAGGTGAACAAACGCTATCGAATCATAGATCTGAGGATTGAGTTCTAAATTAAGGCGTGAAATAGAGTAGCGTTGCATTCTTTCGCCGGATTTTCTTTTGGATTATCGACATTTTGCGATAAAATCTTGGGCGTTTTTGGGGTCGTCCCGGACGGTTATTGTTGATGGAGGCTTTTCTCACGGTATGGATAAAAACATTTTCAGAGCTTATGACATTCGCGGCGATGTCCGAACCCAGCTCACGCCGGAAACCGTACTGATCATTGGACGGGCGCTTGCCGCCGCGCATTTTGCCGCAGGAAGCACCCTCGTCGTCGGTCGGGATGCCCGAACGCATTCCCCGATACTGGCAGAAAACCTGATTAGGGGGCTTCGAATGCAGGGCGTCAACGTCGTCGATTTGGGGCAGATCACGACGCCGATGCTATACTTTACCCTGTTCAACCGGGACTTTGACGGCGGCGTGATGGTCACGGGATCGCACAATCCCATCCATGACAACGGTTTAAAAATTTGCCGCAAAACCGCATCATTCCTCGGTGAAGACATTCGTGTCATCCGCGACACGGCGGAGAACCTCCCCGAACCGGCAACAGTTGAGGGCACATACACGGAACTCGACATCTTTGCCGAATACGAGTCTGCCATTCTGAACCGCATTCCGCCGAAAGAAAAACTCAGGATCGTCATCGATGCCGGAAACGGTGTCGCGGGGCCGTTTGCCAAAAGCCTCTTTTCCCATTACGCAAGCCAGCTCGTCGATCTGTACTGCGTTCCCGATGGCACGTTTCCCAACCACCATCCAGATCCGAGCGTTGCCAAAAACCTCGCCGATTTACAGAAAGCCGTTCTCGAAAACCACGCCGATATCGGGCTCGCCTTTGACGGGGACGGCGACAGACTCGGCGTCGTCGATCGCAACGGCAAAATCATTGCCGCCGATCATCTCATCGTCCTTTTTGCCCGCGAAATTCTGGCGCGAACCCACAAGGCCGTAATTATCGGCGATGTCAAATGCTCCAAGTTTACGTTCGATGATATCGAGAAGAATGGCGGCATTCCGATGATGAGCAAAACCGGCCATGCCCTTATCAAGGCAAAAATTCGCGAGACCAACGCGGCGCTCGCCGGCGAACTGAGCGGACATTTCTTCTTTGGCGACCGATGGTACGGCTTTGATGACGCGCTGAACGCCGCAGCACGCATTCTCGAAATTGCCGCCAATGCCAAACTCGAGGACAAATCCCTGACCGATTTGCTCAGTGATTTGCCGAAATCGTTTACGACGCCCGAAATCCGGCTGGACTGTCCGGACGACGTCAAGTTTGAACTCGCGCAGGCGATGTACGAAACGTATAGCAAACGATATCCCACAAACAATCTGGATGGTGCGCGGATCGATTTTCCGAACGGCTGGGCCCTCGTCAGGGCATCGAATACCCAGCCCGTCATCGTGATGCGTGTCGAGGCCGTGAGCGAATCGGCGTTGCACGAAATACAGACTGACATCGAACGCGAAATCGGTTACTATCTGACACATCACGATACCCAAAACTGACCTCAACCGATGAGGAAATCCCGATGAAGCAGATTCACATCATAGCCTTGTTTGCCGCATGTCTTCTGGTATTCGGCTGCAACGCAAAGCCTGAAGTCAAGCCAGTAGATTTGACGCGACCGCTCGCTTCTGTCGAAGGAGAAATACTCGATGAAGGCGACCTGGAAGCATCCCAGGCCTGGATGCCCGCATTCGCTCGCCAGCTCGAATCGAACCAATCCATCGACATCACGCGATTCTGGGAGCTGATTCATTTCATGCGCATCGCGCAGGATGCCCAGGCCAAAGGCATGCTCACGCCAGCCGAAAGGAGCCTCGCGATTAAGGAAGCCATGGCCGCGAAAAATATCGCGAACATTCCCTACCCGAACTATGTGATTGAAGATGCCGAAATCGAGGCATGGATCAACGCTAATCCGGACAAACTCATTGAGCCCGCGGCATTTACGGTGAACTATTCGCTGATAAAGAACGAATCGAAAATTCCGGTCTTGATTGCCGCACTCGGCATGAGCAATGGCGCACAGATGGGGTACAATTTTGTCGATCCGGAGCCTCTGGCCAAGAATGAGCATGCGGGTGGCCCTATGACAAAAAACATCAAAGGCCATCACATCGATCCCAAAGTTTTCTTATTCCTGTTTACGCAGCTCCAGAGGGAAAATGATGATGAACAGGCTCAGCTGGGGCCATTTTCTGGCAGCGACGGGCTTCGGTTTTCGTGTCCGGAAGCGATAGCGGCATTGGAAAAAGCGCCGCTGAACAAGCCGCTCAATCATTCCATCAACTGTTCGGACACCTGGAAAGCGTTTGTCATCCCGATTTGGCGCCGTGATGCCGCGCGCATGACGGATGAAAAGGCGCGGCAGACGGCAATTTCTGCGATTACTGAAGCCAAACGCGCGGAATTTAGGGAAAAGTATATCGCCGATATTTTGGCGAAACGCTGATGGCAAAAAGCAGGCTGCCGCGTATGCAATAGCGGCAGCGGCCCGGCGTATGGCGCAGCCATAGCCG
>JAZODZ010000415.1:0-9977 GCA_045597285.1 Myxococcota bacterium | reverse complement strand
GAAACCTGTCGGCAGTGCAGGACGTCCGTCAGCGGCAAATATGCCTGCCATCCCGGGTGCCGGTAAACCCCGAAAGGCCGAAACCGCGGAACCCAGCGGTTCGTATTCGTTCGGTGATGCATCTGGCGAGGAAATGGATTTGCAGCGCCCAACAGTCCTCGATAATCCCATCATCCTCAGTGATTTCTTCAAATCGAAGGAAGAACGCGAGAATTCGGACAATGAAGGCACGCCGGAAAAACGTGAGTTGCGCAAGGTAAACGCACTGGGGCAGGAGAATGTCAATGCCGACCTCCCCGAAACCAACCTTCTGTTTACCGAGCCGCCCGTGGGTGCCGCAAAACCCGAACACGTTCCGGAACAGGCTACGCCGTCTTTCGACGATGAAGACGATGATGATGACGACAAGACTGTCATTCGCCCGTATATCCCGTCTGAGTTGTTTGCTGAAGGCGCTTCCACGGGCAGGCCAATGCCTGCCGCTGTGGCGATGTCCGAAGCCGTGACGAATGCTTCCGCATCCCTTCCCCCGGGAAGCAAGCCTGTCCTGATTTCCTCCGCCGACGAACTGTCGAAGGAATTCTCTTCCGAACGGGCGTCAGAACCGGTCAAGGCGCATCCCGCGCCCAAAAAAGGGTATGTGCCCCCAGAGAATGTCGTGCTTCCGCCTCACCACGATTATGACGAGGATGATGACAATATCGAAATCGCCGGGTTTGACGATGACGATAACTATGTGACGCGTACCTATAAAAAACCAGACTTTACCAAATGGTGATGCATTATGCGCAGAACGAGCATTTATGCATTGGTTCTGATATGCACGGTCCTGGTCTGCGGCTGTCGGGAAAAAAAGAAAATTTCCGAGATGAGCGACGAGGAAAAAATTGCCATTTCTGTGGCCGGCGAATCGAGCCTTTCGGCATCCGATCAGATTCGCCAGGCCGAAACGCGGAAGGCAATTCTTGATCGGGTCGGAAAAACACGCGAAGCTGAAGCGGCGCTTAAAGATGTTTTGGACCGCGCTGAATCGGTTCTGGATGAGGCGTCTCTTGCACAGCTCAAAGCCGCAGAAGAAAAGTGGGATCGTCAGGGGCGCGGTGTCGATATTAACCGTCTTGTAAAGACTGGAATTCCTGCGGCTGATGCATTTTCCGTCGCGCTGAAAAATCATGCCGACTGGCTGGAAAGACGCGTTTCCTATGCCATGCTTATCAACCATCCGGGCGAGTTCGGCGGACTGTATCGAGCCGATTCGGAGCGGCTGCTTGAGGTTTATGACATGGGGGACGGACGAATCAATGTCGTTCTGAGCATCGGCAGTGTGGAGCCGACATTTTTTACGGCAACGGGCTTGTTTGAAGGTAATCAGGTAAAGCTTGTTTCCGGGTATGATGAATCTGCAGCTGTGACAGTTATCCGTACCGGCGACGACAGCCTCATCATGGAACCGGCAGATTCTTTTGCACAGTCGTCAATTGCCCGTATTGCGGCGCTGATGGAAGGGAGTTACACAAGGGTCAAAGCAGGAGAGATGGATGTATTTGCTCAGTGATTTTAGCGATATTCATCGTGAAATATGGGAATCTGTCCATGGTTGGGCGTGGGCAAATCTGGCTCCGAATGCGGCAGTGCGCGATGCGGAATCCCGGTTCGATGAATCCCTGTATGCCTGTCTCGATTCCGAACTCGGCGTCATGAATATCACGCTTCCGGAGAGTCTGGGCGGGGCTAATCTCGATGCTGCCGTGACTGTTTTCGTCATCGAGGCATTGAGTGAGTGCGATCCCGGCATGGCAATGAGCTATCTGGCACAGGAACTTCTGTTTTCGCATCAGCTTTACTGGACATGGCAGTCTTTTGGGCGTGAAATGCCCACCTGGCAGGCTGATATTCTGAAAAAAAAGCAGCTCTCCGGCATGGCGATGACTGAACCGGAAGCCGGTACTGACGTTCTTGGAATGAAGACGGTTGCGACACCGGTTTCCGGAGGGTTTGTGCTCAACGGTGTCAAGCAATGGATTACGAACGGCACGGTGGGAAAGGCGTTTCTCGTGTATGCACGGACTGGCGAAGGACGACGCGATATCAGCCTGTTTGTCGTTCCCGGAGACGCGGCGGGGCTTGAGCGAAGTGCGTGCGAAAATAAAATGGGGATGCGTTCAAGCCCGACTGGGATATTGGCGTTTCACGATTGCTTTGTGCCATCCGATGCGCTTGTCGGAAACCTGAACGAAGGCCTTCGTCCGATGATTCGCAACCTGGCGGTGGAACGCATCGGGCTTGCGGCGCAATCGTGCGGCATTGCGCGTACCTGTCTTTCCGAAATGCAGAAATACGCGTCCCAGCGCCAGGCATTCGGCAAAACGATATCTGAATTTGGTCAGATTCAGCACCTGCTTGCCGGTGGATTTGCAAAGTATCTGGCCATGCAGTCCATGCTTTGCGAGACGTTACATGCCCTCGTTCGCGGTTCGGAAAACGCGGGCATTATGGCCGATGCTTTGAAGCTGTTTTGTGCGGGCGGTGCGGAGGAAATCGGGCGCAGTGCCATTCAGGTCCTCGGGGCAAATGGCTACAGTGAAGCCTATCCTGTGGAACGTTTGTATCGCGATGCGGTTCTTTTGAGCATTGGCGGCGGTACGAATGAGGCACTTGAAAAGAACATCACGCGTCTTCTGACGCGCGAAGAGGGGCGTAAATCATGGATATGATCGGTTCAGATGATTCCCGGACGCGTTCGATTCTGGCTTGCCTTCTTCACCAGACATGCCATGAAATCGCGGAGTGGGGGAGAGTACAGGCGGAACTCGGGGCGGCCTGGATCCCGGCTGAAAACGCGCCATGGGGGGAACTGCCGCGTCTGCCGGTTGTGGCGGAACGTCCTCGTGAGCCAGTTTCAACCGTGCATCGTGATGTTTCGTCGGGAACGTCGGGAAAAGTGGAAAAACAGGAGAATGCGGGGAACCGTGGCGGCGTGAATCGGTGTTTCGATTCATTTATGGCGCTCCGTGGAGAATCGCAGCTGACTTCATCGGCATCGACTCAGGCAGAACGCAAGATAAGCCATGATTTGCTTCGTACTCAGACTGCGGCCTGCAAGCGGTGTATGCTCGGCGGGAAGCGTCGCGACATGGTTTGGGGAATCGGGCCGTTGGATGCATCCGTGATGTTTGTTGCGGCAGGCGGCAATCCTGCCGAAATCGATGCCGGACGGGTGATGACTGGCGAGGCAGCGGAACTTCTCGACAAAATCGTCACTGCGATGGGCGGAATCCATTCGGAAGCCAGGGCGGAACGCATTTACATGACCAACGTGATTAAATGTGCCATGTGTCCGGCACGCGGAAAGGCGCTTGATTGTGCCAGACAGTGCCTGTCATGGCTTCAGAAAGAAGTCAGCATCGTGGCTCCCGATGTCATCGTTGTATGGGGAGAACTCGCTTACCGCGCCATGTTTGGCGGCGATTCCCTGATTAGCCAGGTTCGGGGAAGTGAACTCGTGTTTGACGGCGTAAAAACTATCGCCACGCATCATCCGCTTGAGATGATAAAAAATCCGGGCCTCAAAGCGCGGGTCTGGTCCGATATGAAACTGGCGGTTTCTTTGATTAAAAAAGGAAATCAGTCATGCTGAGACTGCGCAGAACAGCCATGTGGCTGTTCTGAAATGACAGGAAGATGAAATATGCCATATCTTTTAGTTGAACATCTCGTCCCTGAGACCTGTTCTCATGAACTCTATAAAAAGATAACATCCCTTGGTTCTTCAGAGGATAACGACATCGTCTGCCCTGAACCCGGAATCGAGTCTGAACATGCCTGCATTTATTTCGAAAATGGCGGGTATGAAATAGAACCGGCTTCGAGAAAGGCCGAGATTTACATCAATGGGAAGCGGATTAAGAAACGGACTGGGTTTGGTGTATCAGATGAGATTATGCTGGGAACGGTAAAAGCCCGTTTCCGGCTGGAGCCTGAAATCAAGAAAACGGCCCAGACGGATGAAAATTCTTATGTTTCCGAGGCCTTTAGAAAACTGGACAAGCTGGCGACCGATCTGGCGCAGGAATATAGCGTGAGTTCATTGCTCGTTCATGTGATGGACGACGTGATTGGGCTGGTCAACGCCGACCGCGGTTTTTTGCTTTTGATTCGGGACGGGAAGATTCGGAGCCAGGTTTCGCGCAATTACAATCAGGAATCGATCGACGACAATCTCTTCTCAGATTCGATCGTGCATCACGTCCTCGAGACGCGGCAGCCGATCATCATTCGCGATGCGCTCAATGACGCGAATTTCAACACTTCTCAGAGCGTGATCGAGATGCGTTTTTGCAGCGTGATGTGCATTCCCCTGATGGATCGCGGGGCGATAATTGGCCTGATTTATGTCGGCAATGACAATATCGTCAGCCAGTTCACGCCGCAGCACCTCGAGGCGCTTCGCGTGTTCGGGGCGCAGATTTCATTGATTCTGGCAAATGCGATGTTGGTCGACGAACTCGTCTTCGAGAACAAGAATCTGGAGTCCCGGCTTGAGGATCTTCGGTTCGGCAACATCATCGGGGACTGCCTGCCGATGCGGGAGGTCTTCAACACGGTTCGTCGCGTGGCCGCGACGGATGTGACGGTTCTCATCGAGGGCGAGACGGGGACTGGGAAGGAACTGATCGCGCAGGAGCTGCATCGCCAGTCGAACCGAAGCAAGGGGCCGTTTGTCGTCATCAACTGCGGTGCCATTCCGGCAAATCTGTTGGAAAGCGAGCTGTTCGGGCATGTCCGCGGTGCCTTTACGGGCGCGATTGCGACGAAGAACGGCAAATTCCAGCAGGCGAATCACGGCACGCTTTTCCTCGATGAAATTGGCGAGATGCCTCAGGATCTTCAGGTAAAACTGCTCCGCGTCATTCAGGAAAGGTGCGTGATGAAGGTCGGGAGCAACACAGTTGAGCCGATTGACATCCGGATCGTGGCGGCGACGAACAAGGATCTCGAAAAGGAAGTAGGGGAGGGGCATTTCCGCGAGGATCTTTTCTATCGGCTGAATGTGATCACGCTGCATTTGCCGCCGCTCTGCGAGCGCGGCGACGACGTTCTTCTGATTGCCCGAGGGCTGATCGAGAAGTATTCAAAAGAGTTCAACATGGCTCCGAAGAAGCTGTCTCAGGATGCGATGATGGCGATTCGCCGTTACCGATGGCCGGGCAATGTCCGCCAGCTTGAAAATCGCATTAAAAAGGCTCTTATCCTGTCGAATAAGCCGCAATTGACGCCCGAGGACATGGATCTGATTCCCGAGGTTTTGAAGCCCGTGATGAGTCTCGCCGATGCAAAGGATGATTTTCAGCGCCGATATATCAACGAAGTTCTGGAACTCAACCAGGGCAATCGATCGAAGACGGCACGCGATCTCGGCGTGGATCCTCGCACGATATTTCGTCATCTCTCACAGCAGGGCGAAAAATGAAAAGACTACTGATGGCAGCGCTGATGTCGGCGGCGATGTTCCTGGGCGGATGTCTTTATGTCGCGCCGATCGAGGAAGAGGACGATATTCTTCCCTATATCAACAACAATGCGGTGAATCCGAGTCTCGGTGTCGTCGAGGTGGATTTGGGGGGGAACAGCGAGCTGACGGTGACGCTTTCCGCGTATGGGGATGAGAATAGCGAGCAGATGCTTTATCACCGGATGATTCTGGATTTCCGTCCTTCGGGGGAAAAAAGGATCATCGCGACGGAGCCGAGATATGTGGAACCGGGCAAGCGCGACCGAATCATGTACCAGTTTCGGCCCTGCACGATGAGCAACACTTACAGCGGTGTCTTTCAGGAAGGCAAAACGATAGACCTTTATTTTCTTCTTTCAGACGAAAAGTTTATCAATGACACGGAAATTACGATAGGCAAGGAAGGGGAGTTCCAGCAGCCGTTCAAGACGAATCCGGAAAATCGTGTGGTCTGGGTTCAGTGGAGTTTGATATTTAACGGCAGCTGTCCCGTGGGCTAGTCTTTTTGGGGATGGACGCTTACAATTCAAAGCCGCAATAGCGCGGGGCGGCCGGCGTATGTAATAGCCGGCCGGGCGAGCCGTATTGAGCGCAGCGAAAAGGCGAGCGCCCGGAAAAGGCGGAAGCGTGGCATTTGGCAATGTTGTGCAATTGGATTTGACGATATTGTTGATAAATGGAGTTGAATGTAGTATAATAAAAAAGTTTTGTCTGCCGATAAGGTGGGCTGAATTATGGAGGCTAATATGAAGAAAGCCGCAAGTATCTTAGGAATAATAACATTACTGACAGGGTTGCCGACTTTCGCGCAAGAGGCGGAAGAGGCGTTGGATAGCGCCGCAATGCTGAGCGAGGCTAGCGAAGGCGTGGTGCATGTCCAGGGCATCGTACAGGATGCGCAGGAAGCATTTGAAGAGGCTCGCAACGATAACGATGTGACTCGGATGGACTGCATCAATGCGCTTTTGGTGAATGCGCGTGGGTTTTTAAGCGTTGTCAAGAATGGCGAGAGCAATCTTCAGGATGCAGTGTCGAGAAATGATTCGGAATCGATGCAGCATCATTACAAGTTGGTGCAGCTTGGCGTGTCGAAAGGCAACGAGGTTGCGGCGCGTCTGAGCGAGTGTTCGAGCGGCGCAATCGGCGTTTACGGGACGACCGTTCTGAAAACGACGCGTGAATGTGCAATAGAGCCGTGCCTCGATGGTGAGATATATTACGAGCCGAGCAAGACGGACATCCTCGGGAATATGGATTACATCGATGGCGACGAAATCGATGCCGATGCCTCAGCCTTTCTTTGATTTGCGTACATCTGCAAGTACTGATGTGAAGTGCCCATGTTTAATAGATTAGTGATAGTTTGTGCAATGTTGCTGCTGGGGGTTGGCCTGGCGGCAAATGCGCAGGCAAAAGACGTAGATCCTGAAGCGAAAGGTATTCAGGCAGGCGGGTTTGTGATGCACCCAGGGGCAAAAGTGTCCGTAGGGTACAACGCCCGTGGCTCACAGGGCAGTGATGACGGCCTGGTCGACGTAGGTGTCCACTTCAGAACGCGTATGGCCGACGACAAGAAATATGCCTGGGACAACAATGTCTCGTTTAAATGGCGCCAGTTCTGGGGGCTCGGAGATGCCAGCCCGAACGGCGGCCCCGATGTCATCGTGAGCTCTACGGCGGATTTGATGAAGGAGAATTTCTTCCGCATCGCGCCAAGCGTTTCCTATAGTTATGTCAACGATCCCGAAGACGACAACCTTCGCAAGGATTACGAGAACCATCGGTTGAAAGCCGGCATCGGGTTTTATATCCAGCCGAGCGGCGGCAAGATTTTTTCCCAGCGCATCGGGTACAAATTCAACGGCCAGTTCTATACGGAACATTCGGATGTCTCCCATATCGTCAATACGATCGATTCCGTGACCCGATGGAATTTCTTCCCCAATACGAGTATGTCGCTGTCAGTCGATTTTCGCGTGCTTTCGTATTTGGAAGATTCGCCCCGTATCGTGGGTGGAACAGCGCCGGATTCGGCGAACAGCACCTCATTGCCCGTTCGTATTAAGTATGGCCTTCAGGGCCTTCTGCTCGCTCGCCTCTCCTATTCTTTGGGGCTCGGATACGCTTTCGAGTATTATGACAATGGCATGAAAGAACACATGTTCATCATGAATGCACGTGTTCGCTACGATTTCAATGACCATAACGGCATTTATCTCGAGTACAAAAAAGACTTCGATAACGTCATTTATGGCGACTATTACAAGTTCCATCGCGTAACGCTTGGGTACGATGCCTGTTTTGCGGAACGCTTTACGCTGAATCTCGAAGCCGGTTTCGGTGCGTTTGATTTCAGGAATTTCTCACAGATCGAGCGCAATGACTATCTCGTGACGGCATCCGTCGGTATGTACTACCATTTCTTTCCAGGTCTGAAACTTGGACTTGACTATCGTCTCCGCTATAATACGAGCGATGCCGAGAATTCGAGCTATGTCAAGAACTATATCACGCTCGGTTTGGCGTATGAATATTAGTCTCTGGTGACTGTGTTCGGCTCGGAGGTTGGTGAGTTTTTGCGGGGTTCGCCGCTTTTAGCGAAGTTTATTGTGTCATGTTCAGCATTCGGAAATCATCAGTCCAATATCGAGCGTTTGTGCTTTTCGTGCTGAGCATGTTGGGTGTTTTTTCCGGATGCACGGCAACCGTATCGTCGGACTGGAAGTCCAAAATGAGTACGTGTCCGACGAGTGCCGAGCTTGGGAAATTCGGCCCGTGGGATCGGCTCGAAATACGTGTGTTTGGCCAGGAAGATTTGAGCGGCGAATATGAAGTTTCGCCGAGCGGCACGATTTCGTTTCCGCGTCTCGGTGATATCGAAGTCGCTGGCAAACGTTGTGACGAACTGGAAAAAATCATTCGCGACGGCCTAATGGAATCGTATCTTCGCGATCCGTCGGTCGTGTGCATCAATCGCGAGGTTTCCAAAACGGCTGTGACTGTGGACGGCCAGGTTCATCGTCCGGGAATCGTGGATTTCCGTCCGGGGCTCATGCTGACCGATGTCATCGCGCAGTCCGGGGGCCCAACGGTTCGGGCGCAGACGACGGCCGTGACCGTCGTAAGAAAGAACGGCAATCAGTCGGAATCCGTGACCGTTCCCTATCAGGATATCCTGCTCGGCAAAGAACCCAACGTCTGTATGCATCCGGCAGATCTCGTGTACGTCCCTCAATCTGTTTTCTGACATGGCAAATTCCAGTAACGAAAATAACCGCCCGGCAGGCAATTCCGCACCGATATTTCCCATCCGTGAGTATATCGATATCATCTGGCGTCGTCGCTGGGGCGTCATCCTGGCCATGGCCCTGACCGGATGTCTGGGGGCAGTCTATACGCTTCATCAGCCGAAGATTTATGAGTCTGTCACGGCTGTCATCATCAATCCCGAGTCGCCGACGATCAACCCCGTCGATTCTTCCGGGGCTGAACAGTGGTTCCTGCGCGACACCTATTACGACACGCAGCTCAAGGTCATGCAGTCCCGCAATGTGGCGCAGCGCGTCGTCGATGACCTCGGGTTGGCGACGGATCTCGGATTCCTCGGACTCAAGAATATCGAGGATCCCGCCATTTTGGAAAAAAAGCTCAAGGCGATCGATCCCGTGTCGAGGCTGCTCGGCATGTTGAAAGTCGAGGCCGTGAACGGGACGCGCCTCGTGAACATCCGCGTCAGAAATCAGGATCCCGAACTCGCTGCCGTGCTCGCGAATGCCATTGCGACGGCCTATTCCGAACAGAACTCCGAGCACCGGTTCGCATCGCTCAACAACACCTACGATTTTATCAAAAAACAGTTTGGCGAGAATCAGACCAAACTTCAGGAAGCGCGTGATGCCATCAACGCGTTCAAGGAAAAACATAAGATTCTCTACTCGAACCCCATCGAGCAGCAGAAGATTACGAATCAGCGCCTGGATTACCTGAACAACAAGCGCGTCGAGATTGAGACACAGCGAAAGCATGCGGGCTTTACGCTCGACGAGTTGTCCAAGATTCCGGTTTCGGTTGAGAATATCCATGCTTTCGCGATTCTGGCCAATGATCCCTCTCTGGAATCGGCCATGGCGGAGTGCGATTCGCTGGAGCGCGAGGAGAAAAAGCTTCTCGTGACCTATCTGGAAAAGTCCCCGCAGGTCGTGTCGATTCATGGGCAGATTAATACGTGCAGGGCCAACGTGCTCGCCAAGATGGAGAATATCCGGCTCGGGCTTGAGGCGCGTCATCAGGCGCTCGTCAGCGTGGACAACGGGCTCGACAGCGCGATCAGGTCGCTGCAGAAAGAGGCGCTAGAACTCGACCAGCTTCGCCTCCTGTACGAACAGGTCGAGAGCCAGAAACAGGAAGAGGAACGCCTTTTCGGACAGTCGCAGCAGAAGCTCAACGAAGTCAGTCTGAACCGCCA
>JAZODZ010000414.1:0-2453 GCA_045597285.1 Myxococcota bacterium | reverse complement strand
CAACTCGAACTGATGAGCGACTTCGCACGCGCATCCTACGGCCAGACGAGCGTCATTCGCCGGCTTCTACGCGAACTCGACCTCATCGAGGTGCCCGAAACCGGCGCCGACCTCTCACAAATGGATCTCGGCTGGGACAACCACGTCCACGATTCCATGACAGAAGGCCGCAAATCCCCGACACAGCTCGTTCTCGATGCCTTCATCAAGGGCATTTCGCGCATCACCGTCGCCTATTACGACGTCGCCGAGCGTCAGCTTTACGAAGAAGTATTTCTCGCCGGGCGCATTCTCGGCATCCGCGTGCAGGTCGGCATCGAGTTCAGCGTCGGCAAGAAATACGCACGCGTGCACTACCTTTATGTGCCAAAGCAGGGCGTGGAATTTGCCGCGCTCAGCACGTTTCTCGACGAAAACGAGCAGACGCTCGCCCCGTTCTGGAACGGCCTCAAAGAAAACGCCGCACGCCGCCACCGCACCGTGACCGAACTGCTCGACACGTTCAACCATACCGGCCTGCCGAAGTTTAACGAACCGTTCGCCGATTTGGCCGTGCTGCAAATGGCACCGCTTTCCTGGGAATCCGTCGAAGCCATGGCCGGAAAAGGACAGGCAAACCGAATCCACCTCGGCCAGCTCATCTATCAGTCGATGCGTCCCGTGGCGCTCAAACGCGTGCTATACCTCAAGAATCAGTACCGCGCACTCGAACAACACGCACGCCACGACGCGTCCGCCTCATGGGAAGCCGACCGATGTTACACGCGCTACGAACACGCGCTCGATGAATACGAGGCGCTCACGCCCGCGCTATGCGCCGAAAAATATATCGCACCGCAGAAACAGGTCGACTACGACTCGGTTTTCGAGTCCGAAAGCGACATCCTTCCCCTGCTCAAAAAATGCGGCGGATACATCGTCTTTATCCATCCGCTTTCGCACGGCCTGCAACGCTGCATCGACCTCTTTTTCGATCAATACCGCAACATCACCGACGTCGAAGTGTTCAACCTCGTCGATGCGATTTCGCGCGATCCCATTGAAATCCGTCGGTTTGCGTCATTCCTGCTTGCGATTCGCGCCGGCGACACCGACCAAATCGAGACGATGCTCAGCGAGTGGCGTCTGCCCTCACATCCGCGCCCGGAAATCGATGATATGATCGCGTATCTGCGCGAAAATCCTCATTATATGCGGTGCGCATCCGATGCCGTCGGCTGGTCGTCGAACATCCCGGGCATGGGCTTTATCGCCGAACCCGCGCTCACGCCACAAACGCTTAAACTGTTCAAAAATCACAACCACGCCATTCTGCCGCAGCCCGTATCCGACCTCATTCTGGCACAGCGCAAATACGGCAACAGCGCCAAAAAAGCCGTCTATCTGATGTCTTCTGCGCAGATGAACGACGTCCCACCGATTCAGGCCGCGCACAGCTCCGACCGAATCACGCCCACAAGATTCTGGCGATACGTCAACGTCAATATCCGCTGCCTCATACTCGCCACGCTCGGCTTTTTCCCGACGATCTATTTCCTCGGCCTCTGGTACGCCGTACTGTGGTTCGCAATCACGGCCTTCCGCAACATCATCGTCGATCTCATCGCGGCGTCCGGCCTGCTGCCCCAGGACTGGCAGCTCAAAAACATCGACCGCGAAAACACATGCGCGTCCCTTTTCTTTTCGGGCGTCTCGGTTCCCGTCCTGCTGGCCGCCAAGGAAGGGTTCGATCTGGCCTGGTTCGGCCTCGGGCTCGCCGAAGGCTTCTGGTTCACGTTCACAAAATTCTGGTGCATCGCGTTCGCCAACGGCATCTATCTCGTGTTGCACAATACCCTGCGCGGCTTCGACAAGGCCGCCATTCGCGGCAACTTCTTCCGAAGCGTCCTCAGCTGGCCACTCGCCACGCTCGGTTCATATATCCTTACACCACTCGGCGTTCCCGATGTCGTGCAGTCCAAAATCTGGTCCGAAGTCGTCGCCGGTTTCATCGAAGGCGCGGTCAAAACGATCAAACAAAAACGACTCGCCCGCAAAGCCGTACTCGAAGTCTATCGACAGCTCGAGTCGCAAAACCCAATTTACGCCCAAATCGCACGCCTCGACATCCTCTTTTTCTGGAGCCAGTACACACAGGGCCGACGCACGCTCAAAAAATTCCTCGCCATCCAAAAGCACCCCATCCGCTCGCTGTCCGACGAAGACACGGCGCAAATCGCCCGCTGCAACACGCTCATCGTCAGCGCATTCACAACCGAAGGCTCGCTCGAATCGATGACATACATCATCCTTGAGTACTATCCCGAAGAAAATCTCAGCATCCTCACGGATTTCATCGGCGAATTCCATACGCCGTTCGTCGAATGGCTCAACCGCCGCATCGCACGGTCCTGATGTCTTTTTTTGGGGGGGGGCACGGCTATCGCGATGCGATACGCCGTGCGGGTGGTGCG
>JAZODZ010000413.1:0-2455 GCA_045597285.1 Myxococcota bacterium | reverse complement strand
CTTCTCTTGTCTTCCTAAGACCGCTTGGCCTCCGACTTTATGCCGCGTCGAGCAGCAGGGCTGCCGCGGATTCGCGGTCTGTTTCGTAGACTGCGCGGGCTTCTCTTCGATAAATTTCAGCTGTTTCTTCACCTTCACCGGCGGGAACCAGCAAACCCGCCCGAATATCCATATCTGCCGCCATGATTACTCCCCGAATCGACAAAAACGCACGATATTTTAAGCGACCGCGCTCAATTTGGCAATTGTTTAGGGCACGGCTATCAGCCTGCGGCCGATACGCCGTGCGTGGGGTGCGCTATGCCTACGGCATACGCGCACCCGTTTCCGTGGATTACGCGCTACGCGCTGGACCCACGGCTAATATCAAGCGCCCCTACGGGGCGCTACAGATAGTTTTATCAGGCCTCAACAAAACCCTCGCCATTTGCGATCGGGCGAGCTATGGTGGCGTGATGTCCCACGGGACAGACCAAGCTAAACGGAGGACGATATGGGCAGATTTCTCAATCCGGGTAACAGTGGTTTTGAACGAATTGCAAATGAAAAGATCTACGTCGACAAGACGGGGATTATCGGTTATCTCAACGAGTGGATTGACACTTCGGCTCGGTATGTCTGCGTAAGCCGTGCGCGTCGATTTGGCAAGACCGTGACGGCACGAATGATCCGGGCCTATTACGACAATTCGTGCGATTCCCATGATTTGTTTGCGCCTTATGAGATCGCGCGTGATCCGTCTTATGAGACGCATATCAACAAATACGATGTGATTGGCTTGGATGTGCAGTCATTTTTTCAGGCTGGACAGGATCCAAAGACGTTTATTGAGCGTATCAGAGTGGCAATCCTTGATGAAGTATGCGAAAAGTGGCCGTCTGTAGACGGGATTAAAGACATGACGCTTGCCGATGCCCTTATCAAGGTTCACGCGAAAACCGGGGCAAAATTTATATTTGTCATAGACGAATGGGATGCCGTTTTTCGCTATTGTCCGAACAATGAGACGTTGCAGAAAGACTGGATTCATTTGTTGCGCGACCTGTTCAAACAGGAAGATACAGATGATGTGGTGGCTCTTGCCTATATGACGGGGATATTGCCGGTCAAAAAGTATAAAACGCAGTCGTCGCTAAACCAGTTTCGCGAATATACGATGCTTCGGCCACTCGTACTCGAACCTTATGTGGGATTTTTGCCTTCGGAAGTCGATGCTCTGTGTGAACAGTTTGGTATGAATCGAGCCGAAGCCGCTGAATGGTACGACGGTTATATGCTTCCGCATGAGCATCATGTCTATAATCCCTGTTCATTGGCACAGGCGATGATGTATCATTCTTATGGCAGCTATTGGACGAAGACGGACACGTTCGAATCGTTGCTCGATTATATCAATGCCGATCTGGATGGCGTATATAATGATGTGATGTGCATGATAGGCGGCGGGCGCGTCAATGTCGATACGACATCGTATGACAATTCATTTACTCTTCCCAAAAATAAAAATCATTGTTTTACGTTGCTCGTACATATCGGTTACCTCGCTTATGATGAAGAAACATCGCAGGTATTTATCCCGAATGAGGAAGTTCGTCTGGCATTTCGCGGCGCACTCGAGGAATGCGCCTGGCCGGATGCAATAAAGCCGTATCAACGTTCCAAAAAGTTTATAGAATCCATCTGTGCCGAAGATAATACGACGGTTGCCCGGATGGTTGAAGAGACACATCAATATATGACATCCGTTTTGGCATATAACAATGAAAACGCGCTCGCCTGTGTGGTTTCTGTATTATGTTTTTATGCCGAAAATCAATACCATGTGATTCGTGAATTCCCCACGGGCAAAGGATTTGCCGATATCGTATTATTGCCCAAAAGACGTGTGCAAATGCCGGCCATGGTGATCGAACTGAAGTTCAAAAAAGATGTCAAGGCCGCGATTGATCAGATTCATGACAATAATTATCCAGGCAAGTTAAAATATTATTATGGCGAGTTGATATTGGTTGGCATCAGTTACGATAAGCGAAAGGCGCACGATTGCGTGATCGAGCGGTTCGAGCGAGAAGTAGAGGAATGATGCGGGGTTGCGGCGATTTTGGGCGCGCAAATCGCGCCACCCGCGTATCGCTGTAGGCGCGTGACACGCGCCCATGTTGCCGTATGCGCCTGCGGCGCATAGGCGAGAAATATGGATATAGCGAGCCGTAGAGATGCGCGGTCCGCACGTCTCTCGCCACGTATCGGCCATAGGCCGATAGCGGCGGTTGGTGCGGCGTATGCCATAGGCATAGCCGTGCCACACACCGTATGCGCCACAGACATTGTGTTATGTAAATTAGGAATACAATTCCGAATTTGCATAAGTTTATATTTTAGTGAATATATTCATAGGTGTGTGGTGGCGTATTTTGTTCCCATATTCATTTTCTGGATGATAAACGATGAATCA
>JAZODZ010000412.1:0-4094 GCA_045597285.1 Myxococcota bacterium | reverse complement strand
CGATTACGAAAGATTCGACCATCATCGTCGATGGACGCGGCAACGCCGAAAGCATTAGTGCTCGTTGTGCCCAGATCGAAAAACAAATCGAGGACACGAAGAGCGATTACGACCGCGAGAAACTCGCAGAACGCCTCGCCAAACTGAGCGGCGGCGTGGCTGTGATTAAGATTGGTGCGGCAACGGAAGCCGAAATGAAAGAACGCAAGGATCGCGTCGACGACGCCCTCCATGCCACGCGTGCCGCATTCGAGGAAGGCGTCATCCCCGGTGGCGGAACCGCTTATCTCCGCGCGGCAACGGAAGCGCTCAACGATGTCAAATGCAGCGATGCCGAGCAGTTCGGCGTTGGTATTCTTCGCCGCGCCCTCGAAGAACCCGCTCGCCAAATCGCCCGCAATGCCGGCGTGGAACCGAGCGTCGTCGTCGACAAAGTCCGCGCAAACAGCAAGTTTACGTTCGGATATAACGCCGCCAATGACACCTATACCGATCTGATTGCCGACGGCATTCTCGATCCGGCAAAGGTTTCCCGCGTCGCGCTTCAGAATGCGGCATCCGTGGCCGGCCTTCTGCTCACGACCGAAGCGCTCATCATCGACAAGAAAAAAGAAGATAAAAAATGCGGTTGCGGCTGCGGCCACTGCGATTGCGACGAAGATTAATTGAATGCCTGGAAAGGTGCCCATTTGCACCTTTCCAGAGCCAGCAGCGAATCCTTGAGAGGCTTTCATGGATAAAACCTCAGCGCAGGCGGATATGTTCGCCAACAGGCTCGCCAAACGAGTACGATTTTATAAAAAATGGGCCAAGAAACAAAGGCTTACGTGCTATCGCGTCTATGATCGCGATATTCCCGAGATACCGCTCACGGTCGATTATTACGGTTTTATCGACGACAATGACGAAATCGTCGAGGAATACGCGTGCGTCTCGATGTTTGAACGGCCCTACGAAAAGGATTCCCGTGACGAAGAAATCTGGCTGGATTCGATGTGTGCCGAAATCCGAAAGGTTCTCGGCCTCGATGAAAGTCATCTCATCGTCAAAACGAGAAAGCGGCAGAAGGGCGAGCAACAGTATGAAAAAGCGCGTTCCGGGAAGAGAATTTCGGGCGTCGTGCGAGAAGGCGAGCTTTGTTTTGGCGTCAACCTGAGCGACTATCTCGATACGGGAATTTTCATGGATCATCGGCCGCTTCGAAAGAAACTGACCGAGATATCGGACGGCAAGCGCGTTCTGAACCTCTTTGGTTACACGGGTTCGCTGAGCATTGCGGCCGCGAAGGGCGGCGCGTCATTCGTGCAGACGGTAGATTTGTCGAACACTTATCTCGACTGGGCCGGATTGAATCTCGACCTGAACGGGTTTGAAGATCGGAAATCGTATCCGCTCACGCGGTTTGACGTCGTGGAGTTTCTCGAAATCGAAGCCAGAAAAGTCAAATCCGGCACGAAATCTGGATTTGACATCATTCTTCTCGATCCTCCGACGTTCTCCAACTCGAAGAAAACGGAAGACGTACTCGATACGAACAAACAGTGGCCCCAGCTCGTCCGGAATTGCCTGCATCTGCTCAATCCGGGCGGAATCCTGTACTTTTCCACGAACAGCAGGAAGCTCTCGTTCGATCCGGCAATGCTCCCCATTTCCATCGCCGGCAGAAAGTTCACGGTTCAGGACGTGACCACCGAATCCATTCCGGAAGATTTTAAAAATCACCGCATCCACCGATGCTGGAAGTTTACGATGAGCTGAACTCACGCTATCGTGGCTTCCTCTGACCTCACCCGCCGCTATTGCGGCACCCTCTCCACTGTGGAGAGGGAAATGGGTTCGCTTGCGCTCACCCTTTACCTACATAAGAATTGTTTACTATTTATAGGCTATTGGAGCCTCACACCCTCTGTCGCTGTTGGCGACTTCTCCCCCTCTCCACCGTGGAGAGGGGGCAGGGGGTGAGGTCAAAAAAGGCAGTCTTATTTTCTATGTCCACAACAATAGAATCAAACAGCGGATAGGTAACGCCTATGTAAAAAGTGAATAATTTTTGTGCTGCAAATGGGTGAGCTGTAGCGAACCCAAATCCCCTCGCCCAATGGGAGAGGGGGGCCGCGTAGCGGCGGGGTGAGGTCTGAACACAATTTTTCTCGAATTACGCATAAAACTTGACTATTCCAAGCATTGTATTAAAATATTTCGGCCTGTTTTTTAGGGCGGATGAAGAATTTTATCGATAGGAATTCAAACATGGCGAAAAAAAAGCGTCAGGAAACCGATAATTACGATGATGTCCTTCAGGACGAAGAAACTGTGGCTCAGGAAGAGCCGTTAGAGGAAGAAGAAAACGAGGATAGGGAGGCTGTCGACGAGCTGGCTGAGGACGAGAGCGATCTCGCGATGTTGCGCAAGCTCGAAGAGGACGACACCCTCGCAGCACTTTCCGAAATCGCGTTTGACGAGGAAGTCGGGTTCAATCCGGCTTTCGACTGGAGCACGGTTTCTGAAGCGGAAAAGAATAGGTTCCGAGATCTCAAGAATATGAAGCGCGAGGAAGTCGAGACCTACAACTGGAAAAAACTCAACTTTTTCCAGAAATGGATGGTCGCGCTCGCGTGCAGCCGGGTCGGGCTACACGACACATTTCGCGAAATCACGACGGGAATTATCAATACTAAAAAAGTTATTCCCGAACTCTATATGGAAGAAATCTATATGGAACTCATCGGCGATTACGTCGATACCGAAGAATATGAAAAGGCTCTGTCACTTGTCGATAGTTTCCACACGAGGTTTGTTGCAGACAAAGAGCAGAAGAATGATGCCATTCGAAAAGAAAATGACGCCAATCTGGAGGCGCAGAAAGAGGATGAAATCAAGCCCTTCTTCTCCTGTATGGTGGAAAAACGTTCCGAAGCCATTATTCGCGCCCTGATTGCCCTGATTACATCCGACGGAAAGGATGGCCGCCAATATATCGATGAAGTTGGTAGGCTGAAATTTAATACCGATATTTACGAACACGAGAAGGATGGCGGAAGCGACAGCGACCGCACGAGCGGAAAAATTCAGTTCGAAATCGGTTATTCCCTGCTCAACATGGGCAAATATGACCTCGCGCTCGAGTTCTTTGACAAGGCAAAGCAATATGCGCAGGTTTTTAATAATTACGAACTCCTGATGGAAATCAATAACGCGAGAGCTTATACGCTCCGTGCAAAAACCGGCGACAGTTACGTATAATATTTAATCATTCCCTTTGTAATGCCCCCAGTTTTGGGGGCTTTTTTGATTTTTCTGCTTTCCAGATTTAAATAATTATGTCCGATTCCAATATATTAGATACATTACCGCAGAATAATTCACCACATGAAGAAGGTACTGCAGCAAATGACGATAAGCTGCTTGCGAACGTTACATTAAAACATTCCAAGGACGATAATAATTCGGCACTTCAAAATATCAGCCGCATGCACACATCACTCAAGTTTGTCACGCTTGTCCGATGTGCTTATGCGGCTCTTGTCCTTATATATAGTTTTTTGTGGTACTTCGTAGCGTCTTCAGATATTCAGTTTCCATTCGAGCCATCGTCCGAAATTATGCTCGGGTGCATCGTTGAAATCTTCCTGTTCACAGGATTCTGTTGTTTCTGCCTGCTCAAAAATCGGTTTATTTTACCTGTTACAATTATAGGAATGGTGCACGATGCCCTCCTGGCAGCCGTCATCGTACTGCTCACGGGCTATAACAGCAGTCCTTTTCAATATCTTTTTCTGATAATTCCTTTATATGGCGGAATTACATTGCGAAAAAGAGGCGGATTTATCGGTGCCTTTATCATCAGTATCGTCGTTTGTATTCTATACTTTTTGCCCGATTTAACCTCACAGTATTTGCCCGAAGATGTCTGGAAAGTATTGTTTCCATATTTTTCCAACAATTATGATGATTTGAATCGCTTCATTTCCCTTGTACTCGCCGGTGTTGGCGTTGGATTTTTGACAGGTCACCTCGCCTATCAATATGCCAAAATACAGGCAAATCTCATCGAAAATGAACGTGATTTTACCCATCTGAAAGATATATATAAG
>JAZODZ010000411.1:0-6513 GCA_045597285.1 Myxococcota bacterium | reverse complement strand
AGAGCTAGCCCCAACATTTGGGTAAGTCCCCGGTCCCACCCGCCAGCCGCCGCCTTTTGCCCAATTCAGGCGAGACTTGGTACACTACCCCCTTTCCGCTCGAGAGGCGTAAAAAAAGTGGTTGGGTATGACGCAGATGTTGTAGCACAGTGTGAGTAAAGCCATTCAGCGTCTTTTTGTCAACAATTGCGCTGTACACAACCTTAGCCGGGGCAGTGTGCCTGGCTAGTGTAGCCCGCAGATCGCCGTATCCGCGTCCGGATACGGTGCCCGCATTCCCTGACCCAGGGGCAAGCCACACGATATGTTGGCCGTGTAAAAAAGCGTTATATGAAGCCAGATGTATACACTTTTCCCTCCTCATGCCGAGTGAACTCACACAAGATGATGACAAAAAAAATTTTTTGTGACACTTGGAGGTCATTTTTTTTGAATTTTTTTACTGTTCAGCGATGTCGCGTACCCAAGCTGAATAGTTACGAGGTCTGAACAGTTACGCTAGGTTTTTCTTGACACTATGCTCCAATAACATTAAAATATTTCGCGAATTTTTTACCATAAACCGTTCGGTATTTGTCATTGTCGGTAGAATGGTACTGTAAAGAAGGATACGTCGATGTATTTGACACCAGAACAATTAGACGAAATTAAACGTTCCATCGAGAGCCAACGTCAGGAAATTCTTGAGAAGGTCAACCAGCGTTCCGACGAAGGATACGAGCCCGAGATTCGTGGCGATGATGCAGATATCGCCAATTCAGAAGGTATCGCGATGACGATGGAACGCCTTCAGTCTCGCGACATCCGACTTTTGAAGAAATTGGATGAAGCCGCCCGTTGGATCGAGTCTGATGATTTCGGTTATTGCGAATCATGCGGTGAAGAAATTGGATTCAAACGCCTGCTCGCCCGTCCAGCTGCTCGCCAGTGTATCGAGTGCAAGCAGAATGAAGAACAGCGCGAACGCGGTTATTATCATCCGCGCCCAAGAAAGCCGCCTAAGCCCATTCTGCGCGACGATGACGACGACAGCGATAACGATGATTAATCTACATTAACAGGCATGGCCGATTGGCCATGCCTGTTTTGCTACCAATCATGCTTGCCTTCATATTTGGCTTTGTTCGACCGATATTGATATGAAATGTCGGGGGCTTCAGGTTCCCGGGTTATTAATCGACACCTTCGCCAAGCCAAGTTTTACGTTATGCGCAAATTCCTAAAGTGCCTATTTTTTTTCTTTATCTTTGCCGGCCTCGGATGCGCGTGGCTTTATCATGAATACCAGCAGTTTCTTCATACCCCGCTGCATCTCGGAGCCGAAGAACGGATTCTCGAAATTCCGAATGGAAGCAGTGCAGCTGCAATTGCGGATCTTCTGGAAAAAAACGGCATTATCGAACATCGTTGGATGATGCGGTATGTATTCGCACGCAGCGGCCATGAAAAACATCTGCAGCCGGGCGCTGTCGTGCTGACGCCTGACATGACGCCGGAAGTTCTTCCCGATGTCATTGGGAGAATTGGCAAATATGCCAGAAAAACCATCAATGTCCTGCCGGGAATGAACATTTATGAGATTGGCGATCGGCTTCAGAAACTGCGAATCGCCGATCAGAAAACGTTTATTAACCTTGCTACCGATCCCGCACGGGCGGCAGAAGCAGGCATACCTGCGAGTTCATTTGAAGGCTATATCGCTGGCGGTGCGTACACTTTTGAGGCCGGTGTTACGCCAGATCAAATACTGGATGAAATGCACTCGCGATGGCGAAAAACATGGCTCAAGCTCGTCGAGGAAAATCGTGGGGCTTACGATTCGGCTTTGAAAAGGAATTATACCGATCACACACTAATCACACTTGCCAGCATGGTCGAGAAGGAAGCCGTAGTCGATCGGGAACGGCCTGTCATAGCGAGGGTCTTTTTCAACCGTCTCCGCAAAAAAATGAAGCTCCAGTCGGATCCGACGTGTGTCTATCCACCCAGGATTATCGGGGAAAAGCCAACACCGGAACGGTGTCATGACGCCTCAAATTTGTATTCGACATACGTCGTTCCTGCCCTTCCGCCCGGTCCGATTACGACGCCGTCATCGGCGAGTATGCGAGCTGTCCTCGCGCCGTACAGCGGGCCGGATGACACTCTTATTCTCTATTTTGTGGCGCGTCAGGACGGCTCCTGGACGCATTATTTTTCTAAATCGTATGCCGAGCATCAAATCGCTGTCGGTTACTTTCTGAAAGGGAACAAGGCAAAAGCACCGAAAGGAACCACGCAGCCTTTCGGTAAGAAATAAATGGCTTACGAATTGGCCTTTTCGTCTTTGGCGTCCTCTTTGGGCTTGTTGTCGCCGTCCGAAGCTTCGAGCTTTTTGCGCTCTTCTTTTTTTTGCGCTTCTTCGTCTTCTTCGCGGGCTTCCCTCATACCACGTTTGAAGTTCTTGAGGGTTTGTCCGACAGCGGATCCCAGTTGGGGCAATTTGGTCGCGCCAAAAAGAAGAACGGCGATGCCGACGATGATCAGAATTTCCTGAGTACCGATACCAAATGCAAGGATGACAGACATGGACGCTCCCGAAAAAGCACAAACAACATTTCAGCTTACCACAGCCCGAGGATTATCACAACGGCGTATAAAAGCCACCCAATAAAAAGGCCCGGCGTATGACAATAGCCGGGCCATGCGTGCCGTATGACAATAGGCACGCACCCAAATTATTCCTCTTCACCATGTTTGCTATCGGCGACTTTGGAATCAGGTTCGCTGCTATCCGTCGAAGTTTCTTCCTTGAGCAGATGGACGGCAGATTCCTTGTCATTTCGGCTGACGGCGGACAGATTTGTCTGGGATGCACGTATGGCTTCTTTGATTTCGATGCTCTTGAGGAATTTCAGCTCGACTTCTTCACGGCTTCGGAATCCTTCACCAATTACTTCGTGAACATTGGAGAGAATGACGAAGGCGTTCGGATCGAGCTTCTTGATTTGGGGCATGAGATCACGCGCATCATTGGGGCTGACAATGGTCATCAGGACTTCGCGATCCTTGTTGGTATAAAGCCCGCGTGCGTAGAACGCCGTCACGCCTCGATCGAGTTTTTCCATGATGTATTTGGATATTTCCTCGTTTTTGTTGCTCATGATCATCATGTTCTTGGCGTAGTCAAAGCCGTAGATGACGCGATCGAGGAAAAAGCTTTGTCCATATAGTGAGGCAAGAGCGTACATGGCAAGAATGAGAACGGGTTTGTCGCTCTGCGGGTTGAGATAGAGAATGACCGTGGCAATGGTGATGACGACGAAATCGACCGCGAGCATGGAAACGCCGGGTTTTATGCCAAATTTTTTCTTGAAAATGGCGCAAACGATCTCGGTTCCCGCCGTCGTGCCTTTAAACTTGAAAATCAGCCCGAGTCCGATGCCGACGAGGAATGTTCCGACCAGCATGAAGAAGAAAAAGTCGTTCTTCATCATGTTTTGGATGGTTTCGGTTTCCTGAAGCGCCCAGCCGTGAAAAGTCCACCAGTCCACCGTGATGAATTTGAAAAGCTCGCCTCTGAACAGATCGATAAACAGTGAGTTCGTTACGAATCCGTATAGCGTCCTGATGCCGAAGGCATTGCCGAGTTCTTTCACGCCCCAGATGAAAAGCGGGATGTTCAGGAGAAGAATCAGCGTCCCTACGGAAATGCCGTCCCAGATAAAATTAATGGCCATCGAGATACCAGTGACGCCTCCGGGAACGACATTTGCTTCTACGAGAAACAGACCGAGGCCGATGGCAGATATCAGGCTCCCGATCGTAATCATGGAATATTCGAAAATAACTCTGAGTTTTTGAGATAAAAGCACGGGTTAAACTCCTAAAGTGGCCATCCTTACCGGTGAAAGGACACTCGCTTTCTAAACCGTATTTCAACACGTTTCGACAAAAAAATGCTTTTTGTGAAAACCACAACACCTTGATAAATGTAGGTTCAGGTCTTATAAGGGCACATTTGGTGCAAGCCAAACGAAACATCCCATGGAGGGAGATATGAATAACAAATATTTGAATCGATTCGCCAAATTAATCCTGTGTGCCGCTGCCTGTCTGATGTGTGTGTCGGCATTCGCCCAGGAAAATACCGATCAGAAATCTGCCCCGGAAGCTGCCCAAAATAACAAGGTTTCCGATAAAGGCTCCAATGCGGTGCCAGGGATTCAGCCGGCAAAAACCAAAGGCACGGTCGACGCCAATGCCCGTCAGTACGTGGATGCCGTGCAGGCATATTATGACCAGGCTAAAACGTATTCGGCCACGTTTGAACAGGATTACGAAACCGTAGACGGCGTAAAAAAGAAATCGACGGGCACGGTCTGGTTTAAGAAACCCGGCATGATGCGTTGGGATTATGAAACGCCAGCATCGCGATTCCTGATTAGTGACGGTAAAAATCTGTGGTCGTGGGAACCGGTGTATCGACAGTATTGTCGGCAGACACTGGCGGGATCCCAGCTCCCTTCGGCCCTGTCATTCCTGAGCGGCGTCGGTCGTATTGATGATGAATTTTCCGTCAGCCTCAAGAAAGTCAAGGGAAATCAGGTGACGTTGACGCTCAAGCCGGTCGTGGCCTCGATGGCTTATGACAATATCGAGTTCGAAATCCTGATGCCGACGGCCAAGGTTTATCGGGCAAAAGTGTTCGATGCCATGGGAAATGTGAACCTTATCACGTTCAAATCCCCGGAAATCAATAGCGAGCTCGACAATGCCTCCTTTCAGTTTGAGCCACCTAAAGATGCCAAGCATATTTGTGAATAGAATTCTTCTATTAGACGCGCTGGATGGAAGAAAACACAAGCCGTTGAACATCCGGCGCTTTAACCACCACTATTTTTGGTTTCAACCGGGAGATATTATTCAGAAAATGCGTCCGTCGATGAATTTTTACATGACGTGTGCTATTATCTTGTTTTAGTGTGAATTTGCGCTATCCCTACAATTGGAGTTCAAAATGCCTAAGAATATCGCTCGAATCATCACAATCCTGCTCGCCAGTGCCTGCCTCTCGATCGGGTGCGCCTCTTCTGTCGATAATCCTGAGAATGAGAATGAGAATGGGAATGAAAACGGCAACGGTAACGGAGACGGAAACGGTAACGGAAACGGTAACGGACAGTTGGAACCCGAATACTGTACCGGCGATGAATGCAAGGAAGAGGAAGAATTTCAGAAAACAGGGAATTGTCCACAATGGGACTATGTCGCATGCGACATATCGAACCCAAAAGTTCGCAAATATTGCGACGACAATGATAAAAGTGAAACCTATGGAAAAATTGTCACAGAAGAATGCAAGGATACATGCTCAAACGGCAAATGTGTTGAGTATGGCGATAATTCTTGTGATAACCCTTATCTCGTGACGGTTGACCAGCCCGCGACAGGACAAACACTTTCTGGAACTGAATATACGCACGATCAGACCAGTTGTTCCGGAAGTCTGAAGCCAATGAAGGGCGTCTTCAAAATTACGATTCCGGGAACAACTCCCGATTTCTATCAGATTACAGCCTCAAATCCTAAAGGTTACAATTGGGGCAATATCCTCACGCCGAATTGTGAGTTAAAGAACGAGATCACATCTGTCTGCGACACGACTTCTGCTACCGATATGTTTTATGCGATGTTGTCGCCCGGGGATTACTATTTGTTCGTTGCCCCCGCAAATCTCTTTTCTGCTGATTTTGAAGCGACGGTGAGCGTTAAAAAGGTCGATTATACGGTTGCCAACCTTTGCGGTACGCTTCCATCCCATTATGAGATAATTGACCTTGCCAGTGGGGAATATAAAACGTCTGGCGATACAGGACTTGGCTCGTCCTCGAAGAATTACGAATATATGGGCTGTACACAGGGATCCGGTGGTAAAGAAGTCGCTTATCTGTTTTCGGCTCGAAAGGGACAGAACATTAGTGCAACACTTACGGTAGTATCCGAAGAAGGTAAGGCATTGCCGGATAAAGTGGCCGTCTATTTTGAAAAATGTAATTCCAAATCCGCCGTTCTCAAAAAATGTGCAGAAGCCGAGTCGAACGTCGGCTTGGTTTCCGCCGCATTGGATGTGACTGAAACGGGTGAATATTTGCTCTATGTCGATTCAACATCGACCAAAGACGGCTTCAAATACGAGCTGACGATCAAGGCAAACTAACCGTTTGGCGTATAAACAAAGCCAGTCATCAGACTGGCTTTTTTAGTTCTGGCCGGGCTATGCGCATGCGCATACGCCCGGCCGGGGCGGCTATTTCATACGCCGCCCCATCCATTGGAGTGGCGGGCCCCGGGTAAAAGCAATTTCCCTCAATTTTTCCCCGCTCCAATGGCCTAAGGAAGGGACAATTGCTGTAAATGATGCAAATAATAGAAGCCCGTAGGGCTTCACGTTTAGTAGCCCCCGGTTGGCGCGTAAGCGCCTACCGGGGGATCAGGTCATTCAACCATAACTATCCCCGTAGGGGATTCCCC
>JAZODZ010000410.1:0-2703 GCA_045597285.1 Myxococcota bacterium | reverse complement strand
GGTCTGGCATTTGGGGTCGTTCGGCGTCTTGGTGCAGTCGACTTCGGTCTGGCATTTGGGGTCGTTCGGCGTCTTGGTGCAGTCGACTTCAGTCGACTGGCATTTGGGATCGTTCGGCGTCTTGGTGCAATCGACTTCGGTCGACTGGCATTTGGGGTCGTTCGGTGTTTTGGTGCAATCGACATCTGGGGTGTCGGGATCGTCAGAACCGCAAGATACGCACAGCAATGCCGACAATATGAACGCATACTTTCCTAATTTCATTGTTTTGAACTCCTTTAACAGAATCTTTGTGTCGCAGTTTATCGGAAGACACAAATGCTTTGTATAGCAAAATATGGATGAAAAACTAAATATGTAGGTAATTAATCAGACCCTGGCCTTATCGAAACGAGGCAATAGGCAGTAGGGGGGCAGCGATGAGAATGCCTCTTTTTTCGCCTATGTGGCGAGCTGCGAATTGAAACAAGTAAAGAGTTAATGCGTGCCGTATGAAATAGGCACGCCGCGCGGCGTATCGCATCGCGATAGCAGCGCCTCACGTAGGCACGTGTCGTGACACGTGCCCGCAAGCCGTATGCGCCTACGGCGCATAGGCGAGCAAAAGAATATAGCGAGCGTAGAGACGTGCGAACCGCACGTCTCTAGGCGAGCGCAACGGCGTATCGCATCGCGATAGCCGCGCCCCCAAAACACCCAGAGACAATATTTGTAAAAAAAAATCTTGACTTGCATCTTTTTTACGTGTAAAAGCCGCCCCCGTTGAAACGCTCTACGCGGTGACTCGATCAAATCGAGGGCAGATCGCGCGGCGCTTCGGTATAGGATCTTAGCTCAGTGGGAGAGCACTACCTTGACACGGTAGGGGTCAGCAGTTCAAATCTGCTAGGTCCTATTAAATACGGTTTGATGATTTTTGTCGAACCACATAGGATCTTAGCTCAGTGGGAGAGCACTACCTTGACACGGTAGGGGTCAGCAGTTCAAATCTGCTAGGTCCTATTCAATTTGGCTTGGCGCAAGTCATGCCGCGCAGGATCTTAGCTCAGTGGGAGAGCACTACCTTGACATGGTAGGGGTTAGTAGTTCAAATCTGCTAGGTCCTATAGAGTGATGATGAGAGAGCCCCAACTAGCTTGGGGTTTTTTCTTATCATCGGTTTGGTCACACATAGGGAGAATTACCATGCCTAAAATGAAAACAAAACGCAGCACTGCCAAGCGTTTTAAAGTGACGGGTTCTGGCAAGCTCGTGCGTCATCACGCTTATCACAGCCACATCCTCACCCACAAAACGACTAAACAGAAACGTCGTCTGCGCAAAGCCGTTGTTGCCGATGCAACAGTGGTGAAAGAACTGAAACGCTGCATGCCTTACGCATAATTCGCGTTTCCTTCCGGTCTGGGCCGGGTCGTCAAGCGGATTTCTTTCAAATCCCTCCGAGATTCAGACGTATTATTAACAGTGTCGGGACCCACGAAGAGAGCATCCGCTCCTCCGAACATTGCATGAATTGAGGCTATTTTATGGCAAGAGCTAAAACAGGTACTAAGCGTCGTCAGCGTCACAATCGCTGGATGAAGCTTGCTAAAGGTTTCCGTGGTGGTCGTAAACGTTTTCGTCAGGCTAAACAGCAGGTCATTAACGGCCTCGTCTATGCCTATCGTGATCGCCGCAATAAAAAACGCAGTTTCCGCAACCTCTGGATCGCCCGCATCAGCGCTGCTGTTCGCGCCCTCGGCAAAAACTACAGCACCCTCATTGCCGGCCTGAAGAAAAACAATATCGAAATCGACCGCAAAGTCCTCTCCGATATCGCCATCTTCGATCCCAAAGGCTTCGAAGCTATCGTTAAACTTGCAGGGATCTGATTCTCCCGCTCTGCAATTGTGATATAAGACGCCCTCAGGCTGGTAAGACAGCTTGCCGGCGTCTTTTTTTTATTCTTTTCCAATCTGAATCACATGAAACTTCATTTCAAAATCTCGCCATCCCCAAAAGCCATCATCGCCGCCGTCATCGTCATGGCCGCTGTCAAACTCGTTGCAGCCTATCAGGCCGGACGTCGCGCGAAACGATAATTCTTTGCTGTCTGATGCGCACCACGATGCCTTCTGAATCGCAAATCTCAAGGTTTTATGCGGTCATGCCGTACTGACTTGAGGCGTGTCACGGTGCCGTTCAGAAATCCCATTCAACCTTATCACACGGAGAAATCATGTCAGAACTGGTCTGGTCAAAACTCCAGGAAATGCTCGATGAAGGCCTGAAATCCATTGGCTCAGCCGCCGATGAATCGTCCCTCGTCTCGCTTCAGAAAAAGTATTTCGGCAAAAAAGGCGAAGTGCAGGCTTATATGCAGCACATGAAAGAGCTTTCCAGCGAGGATCGTCCCAAACTCGGCGCACTCGTCAACAAAGTCCGCGACAAACTCGAGGAACAGTTTGCCGAAGCGCAGAAACGCATCGAAAATGCCAAACTGCTCGCCGATCTCAAGCATCGCCGCGAAGACCTTTCCCTTCCGGGGCGCGTCCCCATGCGCGGTGCCGAACATCCGCTTCAGAAAACGCAGCGCGAAATCGAAGACATTTTCCTTTCCATGGGCTTCGAAATCGCCCGCGGCCCGCAGTCAGAATGGGATTATTTCAACTTTGAAGCCCTCAATTTCCCGGCAGATCATCCCGCGCGCGACATGCAGGATAC